>DVMG01000210.1 GCA_018715105.1 Candidatus Ventricola intestinavium | reverse complement strand
TTTTCATATAAGCTGCAAAATTCTCTGAAAAAACCGATTATTTTAAAGAAAGTATGAAAAAATACTTGACAATTGTTTGTAAACCGCTATATAATGATCCTACAATTTTGAAAACATCCGGAAGGCCGGTCATGAGGACAGCGATTCGGGCGGGCGCCGGGTGAAACTCTGTAAATGAAATCGGAGGACAAGACCATGAAAAAGCTCGTTGCTCTTTCCCTCGCTTTGCTGATGATGGCCGGGGCCGCCTGCGCCAGCGCGACCACGGTGGGAATCTGCCAGCTCGTGCAGCATGAGGCGCTTGACGCCGCGACCCAGGGATTTAAGGACGCGCTGACGGAAAAGATGCCGGATGTCGAGTTTGACGAGCAGAATGCGGCTGGCGACGCCGCCACATGCGTGACCATTACCAGCAAGTTTGCCGCCGACGGGGTGGATCTGATTCTGGCCAACGCCACCGCGCCGCTGCAGGCGGCTGTTTCCGCCACCGCGGATATCCCGATTCTGGGCACATCCATCACCGACTACGCCACGGCGCTGGATATTCAGGAATGGACCGGCACCACGGGATTGAATGTCTCCGGCACAAGCGATCTGGCCCCGCTGGATGGCCAGGCACAGATGGTTCAGGAGCTCTTCCCGGATGCGCAGAATATCGGGCTGGTCTACTGCTCGGCGGAAGCCAATTCGATCTATCAGATCACGGTGATCCGGGGCTACCTGGAGGAGATGGGCTATACCTGCACGGAGTTTGCCTTCACCGACTCGAACGACGTGGCTTCGGTCACGCAGGCTGCGGCAGACGCCAGCGATGTGATCTATATCCCGACCGATAACACGGCCGCCGCTTATACGGAGACGATCGCCAATGTCGTCATCCCGGCCGGTGTGCCGGTGGTGGCCGGTGAGGAAGGCCTTTGCCGTGGCTGCGGCGTGGCGACGCTGACCATCAGCTATTACGACATCGGCTATAAGACCGGTGAGATGGCCTATGAGATTCTGGCCAACGGTGCGGATATCGCCACCATGCCGATCGAATCCGCCCCGCAGTTTACCAAGAAGTATCATGCGGCCAACGCGGAGGCGCTCGGTGTGACGATTCCGGAGGATTACGTCGCCATCGAGTGACCGACACAAGCACACCGAACACCCATAGGCCAAGGAAGAGGAAGGTTTTCCTCCTCCTTGGCTTCGCTTTGTGCTGATGGAAAATCTTCCCTCTGCTTCACGAAGGCGGACGGTTTCGGCGGAAACAAGCCCGAAACCGGAATACAACGAGGAGGAACGTCCGGGTGGAAATCGTAAAGCTTTTCAATGCGCTTCCCAGCGCGGTCTCGCAGGGCGTGATCTGGGGAATTATGGCGATAGGCGTATACATCACCTATCGAATTCTGGATGTGGCGGATCTGACGGTGGACGGCAGCATCGCCACGGGCGGCGCGGTTGCCGCCGTGCTCATTGTGAGCGGCTGCAACGTGTGGGTGGCCCTGGTGGCGGCATTTCTGGCCGGGATGCTTGCCGGACTGGCCACGGGCATCTTTCACAGCCTGATGGGCATACCGGCCATCCTGGCCGGCATTTTGACGCAGCTTTCCCTGTATTCCATCAATCTGCGCATCCTGGGAGGGAAGGCCAACCTTGCTGTCAGCGTCAACAATTATCCGCTGCTGGTTTCCGCGCGCAATGCGCGGTCGCTGTCGCTGGATAATCCGTTTTTTCTTCTTTTTCTGTTTACCGCTGCGGTGATTGCGCTGCTGTACTGGTTCTTTGGAACGGAGCGCGGCTGCTCTCTGCGCGCTACAGGCGCCAACCCCAGCATGGCGCGCGCCCAGGGAATCAACACCGAGATCAATAAGGTGTTGGGGCTCATGCTTTCCAACGGGCTTGTGGCGCTCTCCGGCGGGCTGCTTGCGCAGTATCAGGGATTTGTGGATGTGGGCATGGGCCGCGGCGCCATTGTCATCGGCCTGGCGGCCGTGATTATCGGCGAAGTGCTCTTTTCCAAGCTGTTTCACAATTTTGCTCTCAAGCTGCTGGCCGTCTCCATCGGCGCGGTTCTCTATTATGTCGTGATCCAGGTGGTGCTCTGGCTGGGGCTTGATACCAATGATCTGAAGATGCTGCAGGCACTTGTGGTTGCGCTGTTCCTCGCCATTCCGTACTGGAAGGGACGCTATTTCAGCAAAAAAGAGGCCGGAAAGGGGGATGCCAGCCATGGCTGAGACGACGATGCTGCATATCGGCCACGTTGCCAAAACATTTAACCCCGGCACCATCACGGAAAAAAAGGCGCTCGTGGATGTGGAGCTCACGCTCAGGGAAGGCGATTTTGTCACCGTGATTGGGGGAAACGGAGCGGGCAAATCTACGATGCTCAACGCGGTTGCGGGCGTGTTTCCCGTGGACCGGGGCGTGATTGAAATCGGCGGCGTGGATGTCACCCGCCTGCCGGAATACAAGCGAGCCGCCTATCTGGGCCGGGTTTTTCAGGATCCGATGACGGGAACGGCCGCTACGATGAACATTGAGGAGAACATGGCCCTCGCCATGCGGCGCGGCCAGAAACGCGGCCTGCGCTGGGGCATCAGTGCGATGGAGCGGGATATGTATCGCGAGCAGCTGCACATGCTGGGGCTTGGGCTGGAAGACCGCATGAGCAGCAAGGTGGGGCTGCTTTCCGGAGGCCAGCGTCAGGCGCTGACGCTTCTGATGGCCACCCTGCGAACCCCCAAACTGCTGCTTCTGGATGAGCATACCGCTGCGCTGGATCCCAAGACGGCGGCCAAGGTTCTGGAACTGACACAGAAAATCGTGGAAGATCAGAAGCTGACGGCCATGATGGTCACGCACAACATGCGCGATGCCATCGCCATTGGCAACCGGCTGATTATGATGAACGCGGGAAAAATCGTTGTGGATGTTTCGGGGGAAGAAAAGAAGAAGCTCACCCGGGAGGATCTGATGGGCCTGTTTGAAAAAGCAGCCGGAGAGCAGCTCGTGGGCGACAGGATGCTCCTGTCCTGAAGCGTGGCTTGAAAGACGGCGGCACACCCGGCGCAAGAAGAGGACGGGTGTGCCGCTTCATGGCTTTGTTCTGGCTGGATTTTGCCCTGGATGGATGGCCTGGATTGCCGCCAGGCGGATTCACACCGGATGTGTTTCCAGGGAAGAGAAAAACTTTTTAAAATCTATTGACAGATTCCATGAAATGGGGTATAATAATCGCTGTCGTCAGGATGGCGATTGCCTTTCCACCGCGGGATGGAGCAGTCTGGCAGCTCGTCGGGCTCATAACCCGAAGGTCGTAGGTTCAAATCCTACTCCCGCAACCATGAGGCGGCATAGCTCAGTTGGCCAGAGCATTCGGTTCATACCCGAAGTGTCATGTGTTCGAATCACATTGCCGCTACCAAAGAATCCAGCCAAGTTTTTCGCTTGGCTGGTGTTTTTTTATGGAAATCCGCTTGCTGAGCATCGGCCTCGGGCACAAAGCCGCAGGATTTCCGGCATTTCGTTGGGGACGCTCCGTCATCTTGCGGGTTTATTCCATCGCGTTTGCGCGCAGATCCATCAAGAAGCAAAGCGCGCGGCAGGCCGCCGCCGTCCATCGGCCTGCTACCCTCTGAAAAAAGAGAAAGAAATCGGGAAATGGATCCTCACAATCTTTCCATGGAATCCACCATTTTTTCCATCATACGAAAGCCCGGAAGCTGAAAGCCCTGAAGCGTGTCGGGATCAAGCGGCTGGGCGCTGTTCACCTTACGGGGCGCATAATAGGAGCCGGCGATCAAAAGGGAAAGGGATCCATCATGCGCGGCCAGAGCCGCTGGATACGGCTTTCTCTCCGATTGCAGAATGGACATACAGGGCGCCAGATGCTCGGCGCCGCTTCCCGGATGCTTCCACACCGCATATTCATCCTACGGTGATACGGGGCTGGCGGATTCCTGAACATAACCATTCTGGATATACTCTTCCATGGAACAGAAATCTGCGAGCGGCTCGCGGTATTGGAGGATCCACCTTTCCTTCTCAGGCAGAATGCCGTCCATCACAATCAGCGTGCCGGAGAGGGTTTTTACCGCATGCGGGCCGCTTTTCCTGAGAAAAGCAACTTCACCGATTGAAAAGGCGCCATGGCTGGTTGAACCGCGCAGAACGTGATGCTGCCGGGCACCCGGAACACAGCAGGCGCAGGGGATCAGCCCTTTCTGTTCCAAGAGGCCATCCGCCGGCTCTGCAGAGGCATAGGTGGTCACCGCAAATCGATCTCCAACGGCGTGCTCCATCAGCGCCCGCGTGTAGGCATGTGCGCAGCGCCTTTTGCACAGCCGGTTGGAAATCAGATGGAAGAGGCATGAAAACGCGATAAGCGGATAGGCGATCTGCCAGTGGGAGACCAAGGCAAAAAGAGAAATCAGAAACAGAATCAGGGAAACAAGCAGCATGGACCGTCCCCTTTTTTGCAGGGCGGAAAGGGTTTCAAGAGCAGTGGGCTTCATAACATACCTCCGTGTTGAAATCCGGCAACGCTGAACCGGTGGGTTCTGCGACGGGTGCCTGGGGATTGCGGGCATGAGCAAGGAATCGGATCCATTTGGTGAGCAATCTGCCGTCCATCATCCTGATCATTCTGTCGATCCTCTCGCTGGCGATTGCGCCGCGCCTGATGAAGCGCGAAGCCGCGGCAAAAGCGGAAATGGAAAAGTCATCCGACTGATGAAATGCGACAGCAAGGAGGAAGGAGCATTCTGCTTGGAGAATTATAATGCATTGTTGCGCGGCGATGAAGGGGCGCTCAAGCGTGCGCTCTACAAATCCATGGGCTTTACCGATGAGGCGCTGAGCCGTCCGCTGATTGCCGTGGTCAACTCCTATACAAATGCCACGCCGGGGCATGCCAACCTCAACCAGCTTGCCGATCAGGTGACGCGCGGGATCGAGGCGGCGGGCGGCACGGCCATGACGTTTTCCACCATTGCGCCCTGCGATGGAATTGCGGAAGGGCACATGGGCATGCGGTATATTCTGCCCTCGAGGGACGTGATCACGGCTTCTGTGGAATGCATGGTGCGGGCGCATTGCTTTGACGGCATGGTGCTGCTCGGATCGTGCGACAAAATCGTGCCCGGCATGCTGATGGCCGCTGCCAGGCTTGATCTGCCCGCGATTTTCCTGAACGGCGGCCCCATGTATCCGGCGCGGTATCGCGGCAGGGATTATGACGGGAACATCGTGACGGAGTCCATCGGCTGGAAGCAGCGCGGAGAGATCGATGCGGAGGAGTTTCTGCGCATCGAGAATCTCGCGGAGCCCTGCGTAGGTTCCTGCGCCATGCTGGGCACGGCCAACACCATGGGCATGGTGGCGGAGGCGCTCGGAATGTCCCTGCCCGGCTGCGCGGCGATTCCCGCCGTGGATGCGAAACGCATGCAGGCCGGCTATGAAACAGGGCGGGCGGTCATGAAACTGGTTGAGAAGGGAATTCGGGCAAGACAAATCCTGACCCGGGAGAGCATTGAAAATGCCATGGCGCTGGTCATGGCGACAGGCGGCTCCACCAATGCCATCATGCACCTGCAGGCAATCCATCGGGAAGCGGGGCTGGGCGATCTGCCGCTCTCCCATTTTGATGCATTCAGCCGCAGGATTCCGCAGATCGCTTCGATTTATCCCGCTTCGCCCTATGACATGGTGGATTTCTATCATGCCGGCGGGGTGCCCGCCGTGCTGCATGAACTGAAATCCATGCTGCATCTCGGCTGCATGACCTGCACGGGGAAGGCCCTGAAAGAGAATCTGGACGGCGTAAAGCCGTCTGAAATGCGGGAGGTGATCCGGACCGTTCAGTCGCCTTTTTCCCGGACGGGCGGCATCGCTGTGCTGCAGGGGAATCTGGCGCCTTTGGGGGCGATTGTCAAGCCCGCAGCGATTCCCGAACAGCTTTTGACGTTTTGCGGGAAGGCGCAGGTTTTCCAAAGCGAGCAGGAAGCGGTCGAGGCAATCTGGAACGGCCGGGTTCAGAAGGGAACCTGCATTGTCCTGCGGTATGAGGGACCCAAGGGAGGACCGGGCATGCCGGAAATGTATCGTCCCATGAAGGCGCTGGAGGGAATGGATCTTTCCGATACCTGCGCGCTGATTACGGACGGCCGTTTTTCGGGAAGCAATCGGGGCCTGTTCGTGGGCCATCTTTCGCCCGAAGCCTATGAGGGCAGCCTGCTGGCTCTTGTGGAGGACGGAGATGAAATCCGCATCGACATTCCCAACAGGATTCTTGAACTGTCCGTGCCGGAGGCGGTTTTGCAGGCCCGCCGAAGCGTGTGGACAAAACCGCACAAGGAGATCCCGGACGGATATCTCAAAATTTATCAGGCGGCAAGCAGATCGGCTGCTGAGGGCGCCGTAGTAGGAGCGTACAGGGATGAAATGGAACAATGACGATGAGCTTTTTGCCATCATGCGTAAAGAACTCTATTCCGCTGTGATCGGGGATATTCTGGATCAGATGGGGCGGTATCACCAGTTTCTCCCCATGGAGATCCAGCCTATCCGAGAGGACATGGTGGTCTGCGGAAGAGCGATGACGGTGCTTGAAGAGGATTTGCCGGTTACGGGAGAGCCTGTTGCCGGAGAGCCCACCTTTGGCCATATGCTTGAAGCGCTGGACGGGCTGAAAAGAAACGAAGTATATCTGTGCTCCGGCTCCTCGCCGAATTACGCCGTGGTGGGCGAGCTGATGTGCACCAGGATGCAGGCGCTCGGGGCCGCGGGAGCGGTGATGAATGGACCGCACCGGGATACGCGCGGCATTCTGGAGCTGGATTTCCCGTGCTTCAGCCGGGGGAGATACAGCCAGGATCAGGCGCCGCGAGGCAGAGTGACGGCATGGAGAGTTCCCCTTGAGATCGGGGAAACGCATGTGGATCCGGGCGACATTGTCTTTGGAGATCTGGATGGCGTTGTGATCATCCCGCAGGACATCGAGGAAGAGGTCATCCGGCGCGCCTGGGAAAAGGCGACCGGAGAAAAAACCGTGGGCAAAGCCATCCGCGCCGGGATGAGCGCTTCGGATGCATTTAACCAATATGGAATTTTGTAAAGGCGGGAGGAACCCGGATGAAAATTGAAAAACTGGAATTGTTCAAGGTGGCGCCGCGCTGGCTGTTTCTTAAAATGACCACCGACGACGGCCTCACCGGCTGGGGTGAGCCGGTCTGTGAGGGCAAGGCGGATTCCGTGGCCGCAGCGGTCAGGGAGCTGGGCGCGCAGCTGATCGGCCACAGCGCGACGGATATTGAGGATGCGTTTCAGCTGATGTACCGCGCGGGATTCTATCGCGGTGGCCCCATCTTAATGAGCGCGATTTCCGGCATCGAGCAGGCGATGTGGGATATCAAGGGAAAGGCGCTCGGCGTGCCGGTGTATGAGCTGCTGGGCGGCAAGGTGCGAGACAGAATCGAGGTCTATCGCTGGATCGGCGGCGACCATCCGCGCGATACCGGTGAAGCGGCCCGGGAAGCCATGGCGCAGGGATACCGTGCCGTTAAAATGAACGGAACGGACGAGCTTCGCTGGATTGACACCTACGATAAGCTGGATGCAGCGGTGGAGCGCGTGGCGGCGATTCGTGAGGCGGCGCCCTCCATGCGCATTGCCGTCGACTTCCATGGCCGCGTTCATAAGACGATGGCCAAGCAGCTCATCCGCCTGCTGGAACCCTATCGGCTCATGTTTGTGGAAGAGCCTGTGCTTTGCGAGAACGAGGATGAGTTTTTGGAGTTTGCGCGAACCTGTCATACGCCTATCGCCACGGGCGAGCGCAATTACACGCGCTGGGGCTTCAAACATATGCTTGCGCGTGGCGGAGTGGATATTCTGCAGCCGGATGTGAGCCACTGCGGCGGCATTCTGGAAGCGCGCAAAATCGCCGCCATGGCAGAGGCTTACGATGTGGCGATCGCGCTGCATTGTCCGCTTGGCCCGATCGCGCTGGCAGCCTGCCTGCAGGTGGATTTCTGCACCCCCAATGCGTTTATCCAGGAGCAGAGCGCGGGCATCCACTACAACGCGGGATATGATCTGCTCAATTATATCCGGAATCCGGAGGTATTCACCTATCGGGACGGCATGTGTGAGCTTCTGACGAAACCCGGTCTTGGCGTGGACGTGAATGAAGAATATGTGCGTGAAATGTCTGCCAGGGGGCATGACTGGCATAACCCAGTCTGGCGCGACAGCGACGGCGTGATTGCCGAATGGTGAGAACCGCTGAAAAGCAGCATAAAAAG
>DVMG01000209.1 GCA_018715105.1 Candidatus Ventricola intestinavium | reverse complement strand
CGATAATCGGCCACATCCAGTTCGGGCTTTCGCCAGAGGAGGCCATCCTCGCTCTCAGCGTAGCACGTCGTGCGCACGCCGTACGCCTCTGTGCGCGCATAATACCACATCCGGTACAGCCCATTGATCTTGATCACGGATCCATAAAGATGCACGTCCTCCTCCCAGGGTTTTTCCGGAATCAGCAGAGGGTTCTGCGGGCATTTGTTTAAGGGAATCACGTGAATCTGCGCTTCCCGAATGCTGACAAAATGGGTTCTGTCATAGGCAAGCCAATGTCTGCTGCCGAGCCTCATCTTCAATCTTCCTCCTCTCTGAGCCAGGATTCGATCCTGTCCGCCGCCGCCCGGATCTCGGGCGCATCCGGCGAAACCGTCCGGAATGGCGCACGCACGCCTCCGCAGTCCTTTCCTCTCGCGTTCAGGATGGCTTTCATCGAGGCGATCCCCGGCGACCCGCTTACGCGGCCGCTGCTCATGGCCAGCGCCGCCCGATCCTGCCACATCCGGGCCCTGGCCAGATCTCCCCGGCAATAGGCCCGATAAAGCCGAACATAGAGTTCGGGCATCGCTCCATACGTGCCCCCGATTCCTCCGCTGGCCCCCATCACCAGCCCTGCCAGAAGCTGGGCATCTTCCCCGTTGAAAATCACCACATCCTCTCCGCCGATCCGCCGCATCTGCTGGATCAGCGCGCAGTTGGGGGAAGTGGTCTTGATTCCGGCCACCCAGGGCTTTTGAATCATCCGCTCGAAAAGGCTCATGCTCAGGTGATACCCTGTCGTCGCCGGAATGTTGTAGATCAGGAAGGGAATCTGGGCGGCCTCAATCAGCGCGTCCCAATACGCCTCTATGCACGCCTCCGGCAGGGCGTAATAAATGTTGGGTACCGATGAAATAGCATCCGCCCCCACCGCGGCTGCATGGCGCGCCAGTTCCGTCGCTTCGCGTGTGGTGGTCGCCCCGACATGGACGATGATCTTCGTCTGCGCGCCGACCGCCTTGCACACGGTTTCCACCGTCTGCATGCGTTCTTCTGTGGAAAGCATCATGCCCTCCCCGCTGGATCCGGTCAGATACAGCCCATCAACCCCCTGATCGACATACCATCGGGCAAGCCTCCGCGCTCTGTCCGGATCAAAACGTCCCGCCTCGTCGTAACAGGCGTAAAAAGCCACAAAGATTCCCTTGAATCTTTCAGGATTGGCAATCATCGTTTTTTCCCTCCCTGTCATTCTCTTCGGGGCAGAGGATTGCGCCCTGCCTCAGCAGCGCGGCGCGCACCTGGGCGGGATCCAGTTCCCGCGGATCGCATCCGGCTCGAACGGAGAGCGCGGCAGCCGTTCCGGCGGCCTGGCCGACCGCCATGGCGATTGGCGACACGCGGATCGCGGCGCACGCCTCATGGGTGGCCGAAATGCAGCGCCCCGCCGCCAGCAGGTTGTCCCGGTCTCTCGCGATCAGGCAGCGCAGGGGGATCCGGTAGTACTGTCCGGGCTTGAGGCGGATTGTTTTTGTGTGCGCCCCGTCCGGATTATGGATGTCGATGGGATATCCGCCCAGCGCGACGGCGTCCTCAAAATCCCTGGATGCCAGCAGGTCCTCTTGGGTGAGCATCCAATCCCCCACGATTCTGCGCGATTCCCGTACACCGATCTGAACGCCCGTGCTCAGCAGAACGGCCTTTTCAAACCCCGCGCACCGTGTCTTAAAAAAGCGCATCAGCTCGTGGGCCTGCCGGCGTCCCTCCCGCTCTGCTTTTGAAAGCTCCCATGGATCGACCGGATTTAAATGAATGACGCGCGTCGTGTTGGCGATCATCTCTCCCGGTTGATTGGTCTCAAACAGAAGCACATCCTCGCGCTGGGTGGAAAGCAGCCCCGCCGCCTTGGCGCTTTCAAACTCCCTGTAAAAGCCCGCCACAGACAGCCTTGGCGAACGGTCAAGAGCCGAAAGATCCCGAATATTGAAATTCTGCGGGTGCCTGCGGATCTCCGCCTTCAATTCAGCGATATCCACAGGACCGATGCGCATGTTGGTGGTCATGGGCTGGCAAAGACCGTCCTCCTGCCTTCCCTGCTCCACCGCCGCGCCGCTCAGCCAGGCCAGATCTCCGTCCCCTGTTGCATCCACAAAGCAGCGCGCTTCCAAGGTCTGCTCCCCGCCTTTGGCCGCCACCCGTATGGAAGCAACCCGCCTTCCCTCACAGCATGCCTGCGCAAGCCGGGCATGGAAGAGCACCTCCACGCCGCTTTCACACGCCATCTCATCCAGAACAAATTTGAGCGCTTCCGGATCAAAGGGCGTTACGGAAGAGGCATAGCCCGTCGTATCCTCAATCGGGCCGGGGCTCGCCTGAAGAAGCATGAGCCTCTCCACCAGTTCCTGCGCCAGCCCGCCGACGACCTGGCGTTTTCCCGCGTGAAAAGTCATCATGGGGCCCACCCCGGCATTGCTCAGGCTGCCGCCCAGAAAGCCATACCGCTCAATCAAAAGCGTCCTGGCGCCCATCCTGGCCGACGCGATAGCCGCCATGCAGCCGGATACTCCGCCTCCGGCCACGATGACATCCCACGGCTCCCGCCCGCTTGTGGGAACCGTCCCTCGAGGTGTCTCTATAAAGGCCATATTCCCTTTCACCCTTTCATTCCCGTGGTGGCGATGCCCTGAATAAAATACTTCTGGCAACAGAGATAGACGATCACAATGGGCAGGATTGCGCAGGAGGCGGCGACCATGATCAGGTTATACAGCGTCAGATCATCCTCCATATAGGCCGCGATGCCCAGCGTGATGGTGTATAAATCCCTGGATGTGATAAAAACAAGCGGATTGGTGTAGTCATTCCACACCGATACAAACCCCAGAATGACCAGCGTGCTGAAAGCGGGCAAAGCCAGCGGCACGATAATCTGAGAAAGGATGCGCAGATGGCTTGCGCCATCCAGCTTGGCCGATTCGCTCAGCTCATCGGGAATGGAAAGGAAGAACTGCCTCAGCAGGAAAATCGAGGTCATGTTCACCCATGCGGGCAGAATCAGCGCCCAATGGGTGTTATAGATCTTCAGCGCGCGAAACAGCGCAAAATACGGAACCAGGGTCGCCTGATGGGGAATCATCATGGTTGAAAGATACAGAACGAAAAGGGCGTTTTTAAACTTAAATTGGATCTTGGCAAACGCATAGGCCGCCGTGGCGCTGACGATCAGCTGCCCGAGCAGGGCCAGAGCCGCCACATAAATCGAGTTTGCAAAAAATCGATAAAATGGATAATACTCATTCAGCCAGACATGGCTGTAGTTCTCAAAATAGAACTTTTGGGGAATCCATTCAATGGGAAAGTTGAATACCTCTGTAGAGGCCTTAAA
>DVMG01000208.1 GCA_018715105.1 Candidatus Ventricola intestinavium | reverse complement strand
GTGAACCATAAAAGGAATGTCTGTGCTGCATGCTGCAGACAAAGGATCGATGGCCTCCCCTCCTTTCGGGAAAATGAGTTGTACATTCAGGCGACGCATCGCCGCCGCAGGAACCATCCATGGGAATCACCCCTTTCCATTGCCGGCGGGATGGATTTGGCGCCCCGCCGTTTGATGGATATAGGATCGCATACAAATGAGGAGAGGGAAAGAACGGCGGGTGACGGCAGGGGGAAAAAGAGTGAATACATTGTGATGACAGCGGCCGCAGAACAGGCGGCGGGCCGGTTGTAAAAATCCCCTTTTTGTGCTATTCTAATCAAAGAGTCTCGGCAATGCCTTGGAGGATGTTTATGGGATATCAGGCACTTTACCGCCGCTACCGGCCGGTGCGGTTTGATGACTTTGTAGGGCAGGAGGCCATTATCAAGACCCTCCGCAGCCAGGTGATGAGCGGGAGGATTGCGCATGCCTATCTGTTTTGCGGCACGCGCGGCACGGGCAAGACATCCACGGCCAAAGTCTTTGCCCGCGCGGTCAATTGCGAGCATCCGGACAGGGGCGAGCCATGCCTGAAATGCCCGTCATGCCTGGCCCTGGCGGAGGAAAACAATCTGGATATTCTGGAGATCGATGCGGCCAGCAACAATGGCGTCGACGAGATCCGCGACCTGCGCGAAAAGGTCAAGTATCCGCCGCAAAGTGGGCGTTACCGCGTGTATATCATCGACGAGGTGCATATGCTCTCCCAGGGGGCTTTTAATGCCCTGCTCAAGACGCTGGAAGAGCCCCCGGCCTATGTGGTGTTTATCCTGGCGACGACAGAGCCGCAGAAGCTTCCGGCCACCATCCTCTCCCGCTGTCAGCGGTTTGATTTCAGGCGGATTGCCCCCGATCAGATCATAGCCCGCCTCCGCGTCGCGCTGGAGGAGGAAAAGATCAGGGCGGAGGATGCGGCCCTGGCGAGGATTGCGCGCGCCGCGGAAGGCGGCATGCGGGATGCCTGGTCGATCATGGATATGTGCCTGGGATATGCGCAGCAGGAGGAACAGGGGCTCACGGAAGAGCTTGTGGTTCGCGTGCTCGGCGCGGCGGACAGGGAATTCCTCTTTGACTTTGCGGACAAGCTGATCTCAGGCGACGCTGCAGGCGCGCTGACCAAGATTGATGACATGATGCGCATGGGGCGCGAGGTTCAGGTCTTTGTGCGGGATGTGAGCGCTCATCTGCGCGCGCTGATGCTGGCAAAAGTGTGCGGGGAGGAGCACACCGCTCAGCTGCTGGATGTCACCAGGGAGGATGCGCAGGCCTATGCCGCCCAGGCCGGCCGCACATCGCATACACGGCTCATGCGCATGCTCGATCTGTTTTTGCAGAGCGAGACGGACATGAAGTGGGCCGCACAGCCCCGTTTTGCGCTGGAGACGGCTGCGCTGCGTGCCTGCACGCCCGAGGAGAGCCTTGAGCTGGAGGCCCTGACCGTGCGCGTGGACGAATTGGAACGCCGGCTGCGCGAAGGGATTGCGGCGGCTCCTGCGGCGCCGGCCGTGTCCGAACCCCAGGAACCACAGGCTGCCAGGCCCGTGCCCGCTTTGCAAAATGCGCAGGAGAAAGAGGGAAAAGAGGAAAAAAAGGAAGCGGGCCCTGCGCCGGATGCGGAGCGTGTCTGGCAGGAGGCACTCCGGCGCTCCAAACAAAAGCCGCAGCTCTTTGGTATGCTTCGCTATGGGCGCCTGGCGTCGAGCGAAAAGGGCCTGTTCACGGTGGTATACGACCGCGCGACGGGCGGAGCGTATGTAAGAATCCTGAACATGGAGGCCAAGAACGCGGAGGTAGCGCAGCTGCTCACCGACGCGGCGGGATATCCATGCACATTCCGTGCGGCGGTGGAGGGCACGGTGGCAGAGTCGGACAAGGCCGTGCTCGCCGCGCAGCAGGAAGCCCGGGAACAGGCACAGCAGAATCTAAGCAAGGTGTTTGAAACATTTGGACGGGAGAATGTGAGGGTTATCGATGAGTGACTGGTTTAAGCAGGCGGTGGTGTATCAGGTCTATCCCAAGAGCTTTATGGATACAAACGGGGATGGCATCGGCGACCTGCGCGGCGTGACGCAGAAACTCGATTACATCAAGCTCCTCGGCGCGGATGTGATCTGGCTCAATCCGGTGTATCAGAACTCCGGTGTGGACGGCGGATATGACATCAGCGATTACCGTGCCATCGCGCCGGAATTCGGCACCATGGAGGATTTTGATGAGCTGCTCGCTCAGGCGCATGCACGCGGCATCCGAATCGTGATGGATTTGGTGGTCAACCACACGTCCACAGCGCATGCGTGGTTCCGCGAATCGCGCAGCAGCCTGCACAACGAGAAGCGGGATTTCTACATCTGGCGTCCGCCGTTCAAGGGCGGCGTTCCCAACGGCATGCGCAGCTGCTTTTCCGGCAGCGCCTGGGAGAAGGATGAGGTCACGGGAGAGTATTATCTGCATATGTTCGCCCGTGAGCAGGCGGATCTCAACTGGCATAACCCGCAGGTGCGCCAGGCGGTGTATGACATGATGCGCTGGTGGCTTGACAAGGGCATTGACGGCTTCCGCATGGATGTGATCGACCAGATTGCCAAGCCGCCGGAGATTCTTGAGAGCGACGGAGGCCCCGGCGGCGATGGGGCCAGCGGTCCCCGGATCCATGAATACCTGCGGGAGATGAACCGGGAAGTACTCAGCCATTATGACGTGATGACCGTGGGGGAAATGGGCAGCGCGAAAGTGGAATCCGCCCTGCGCTATGCGTCGCTCGACGGCAGTGAATTGAGCATGGTTTTCCAGTTTGAGCATATGGATGCCGATGCCGGGCCGCATCACAAATGGACGACGGAGCCGCTTTACCTGCCCCGGCTCAAACGGGTGTTTGAAAAATGGCAGGTGGGCCTGCATGGACGTGCGTGGAACAGCCTGTACTGGTGCAACCACGATCAGCCCCGCATTGTTTCCCGCTTTGGAAGCGATGCGGATGAGCGAAGCCGTGTGCTCAGCGCCAAGATGCTGGGAGCCTGCCTGCACATGATGCAGGGCACGCCGTATATCTATCAGGGAGAAGAGCTGGGCATGACCAACTACCCGTTTCGGGATATCTCCGAAAGCCAGGATGTGGAGGCCATCGGCGCGTACCGTGAGCTCGTGGAGGAGAAGCACGAGATGACCGGCGAGCAGATGATGGCCTGCATCCGCCGCAAGGGGCGTGACAACGCCCGCACGCCCATGCAGTGGACGGCGGGAAAAAACGCGGGATTTACCACCGGCACACCCTGGATGAACGTCAACCCGAATCATGAAACGCTCCATGCGCAGGCACAGGTGAGCGAGCCGGATTCCGTCTTTGCGTTTTATCAGGCGCTGATCGCGCTGCGCAAATCGCTTTCGGTGGTCATAGAGGGCGATTTTACGCTGCTGATGCCGGAGGATGAGCAGGTGTTTGCCTACACCCGCTGCGATGGACACGACACGCTGCTCGTGCAGTGCAATTTTTCGGGCAAAGAAGCCCGGCTCGACGAAAGCGCGCGCATGGGCGGCCGGATCCTGCTGGGCAACTACGACTGCGAAGGGCCGGCGGATAGGCTCAGGCCATGGGAAGCGCGAATCTGGATCCGGTGATTTTTACGCCGGTGTGGAAGAGCGCTCTGCGCGCCGGTCAAAGCCGGCTTAACGTAAACCCGGTTCGTCTCAGAAAAACGTTGAAAAGGGCCGCTTCAGCTTTTTGCCATAAGGATCGCTTTCATTCGTGACAGGTGTTGCTTTTCCGAGAATGGTGGGAGAATCTTTTCTCCCCTTTCTCGGGAGAGAAAAGCATGCTACCGACGGAATGAAGGGCCGCTTTCCTCCCGGCGAGAGGAAAGCGGCCCTTTTGAAGATCCGGCCACGGCATGACCGGTTCGGGGAGAAGAAGCGGCCTTCCCGCCCTTATTGCCAGGCCTGATCGATGGTCACGCCCGCAAAGTAATGCGTCACGATCTGCTGGGCCGTGTAGCCCTGCTTGGCCATGGCATAAGCCCCCCATTGGCTCATGCCCACGCCATGGCCATATCCTTTACCGCTCATATAGACCTGTCCATCCTCTACGCGCAGGCTGTCCAACAGGCAGGAGCGCATTTTGGTGGAGCCGATGGCGATGCGGAATGCCGGGGCGGAAACCTCCTTGCCGGAGATCAGCAGCGTCATGGCCCGTCCGGATTCTCCGCGCTCGCCGATGGAGATGCTCTCAACCGCATCGATGTTCGCGCCGGAGTCCTTGGCTGCGGCGATCACCTCTTCCATGGTGAAAGCGGCTTCCCAGCGGGCCGCATCGGCGGGCGCCTCGTCGTTTTCCATGCCCTTTACGCACTGGGTGTAGCCGGGCTCGTCTTTTTCGTAATCAAGCCCCTCCTTGGCCCGTGCGGTCAACCCGCCTGAATGGGCATGAAACCAGGCGTAAGGCAATTCGCCGCCGGCATTGAGCACAAGCCCGCGCGTTTCCCGGACAGCCTCACGAATGCGGTCGTTGATGCTGGCCGCGTCATAAGCCTGGGCTTCCTTGATGTCTGTGGAGATGTCCGCTCCCTCATACATGGAGGTCTTCTGCGAGACAAACTGCAAAACGAATGTCCGCGCCAGAATGGCCTGCGCCTTGAGCGCCTCAAGCGGCCAGTCGCCCGCCATTTCGCCGGCAAGCACGGCGGGCAGGTAATCCTCGACCGAAAGCTCCTCCAGGGTTTCATTTTTCACGTCATAAACCTTCAGAACCGGCACGCCGCTCTCATCGCGGGAAAGCCGTTCCGGCACCAGATCCGCCGCCGCAGTGCCCGGCGAAGCGTTTGCCGATTGCTGCGCCGCCGGTGTGTTTTCCGGCTGCGGCAGCGCGGGGTTGCTCAGCTCGCTGCCGCGCGCCGCACAGCCGCACAGCGGCAGGCAGGCGGCCAAAAGCAGCGCCATCCATCCTCTTTTCATACGATCCCTCCGGGGAATAGTATGCGAGGATGGATGACTTTTATGCGTCAGTATGCGAGTACCTCATGGCCTTCCGGCGTCACCAGAACCTGGATTTCCCACTGGGCAGAGGGAAGGCCGTCTTCGGTGTAGATCGTCCAGTCGTTATCCGCGTCGATGTAGATGTCCTCGGTTCCCATGTTGATCATGGGTTCAATGGTGAAGACAAAGCCCGGCACAAGCAGCATATCCGTGCCGCGCGACGTCACATAGCTGACCCAGGGGTCTTCATGAAACGCCAGACCGATGCCGTGTCCGCCGATTTCACGCACAACGGAGTAGCCGTTTTTCCGGGCATGATCGTGCACGGCCTGCCCCATGTCGCCCAGAAAGCCCCAGGGTTTGATCTGCTCCAGTCCTTTCATCACGCATTCACGCGCGACGTCCACAAGGCGCTTTTTTTCCGCAGACGTTTTGCCGATGATAAACATGCGGGAGGAATCCGAATAGTATCCCCTGTAAAGTGTGGAGCAATCGACGTTGAGGATATCCCCTTCGCGAAGCACCACGTCCTGCGAGGGAATGCCGTGGCACACCTGATCGTTGACGGATGTGCAGACGGACTTGGGAAATCCTTCGTAGTGCAGCGGCGCGGGGACTGCGCCCATGGCCGTGGTTTTTTCATAAACCCAACGGTCGATGTCCTGCGTGGTGACGCCCTCGCGAATGCGCTGCGCCACCTCGTCAAGAACGGCGACGTTGATGCGGGCGCTTTCGCGGATTCCCTGAATCTGCGCCTCGTTTTTGAGCATCTTCCGGGAGGGAACAAGAGCGCCCCGGCGGCGGTATGCCGCGATCCTTTCGTCGGTAGGAAGATGGCACAGGCCGTAGGGCTTTTTGCTGCCGCACCAGCAGGGCGCGCTGCGGTCGGGCGTGTTCTTCATGGCATTCAGGCTCCTTTAACAAGCGCGGCGCGCTATTTGACGAGATGGCAGGCCACGTGATGCCCCTCCTGCACCTCACGAAGGCAGGGTTCCTCGCTCCTGCACCGCTCGGTGGCATAAGGACAGCGCGTGTGAAAACGGCAGCCGGAAGGAGGATTTTTAGGACTGGGAACATCGCCCTGAAGCAGAATGCGCTGGGGCTTTTTACCGATGGAGGGGATGGGAATGGCGGAGAGCAGCGCCTGCGTGTAGGGGTGGGCCGGGGAAGCAAAGAGATCCTCCGAACGGGCCAGCTCGACGATTTTTCCCAGATACATGACGGCGATGCGGTTTGACAGGTGCTTCACCACGCTCAGGTCATGCGAGATGAACAGATAGGTGAGTCCCATCTCCTGCTGCAGATCCTGCAGGAGGTTGAGCACCTGAGCCTGGATGGAGACATCCAGTGCGGAAACAGGCTCGTCACAGACGATGTATTCCGGGTTTACAGCCAGGGCCCTGGCAATGCCCACGCGCTGGCGCCGGCCGCCGTCCAGCTCATGCGGGTATTTGTTGACCCAGTTGGGATCAAGCCCCACGCGTTCCATCAATTCCAGCACGCGCTCAAACCGCTCGTGGCGGCCGGCCAGGCGGTGCACCTTGAGCGGGCGTCCAATCGTATCCCCGATCGTCTTTCGCGGATCCAGCGAGGAGAAAGGGTCCTGAAAGATGATTTGCATGTGGCAGCGCAGCGCGCGCAGATCGGCTCCCTTAAGCGTGGCGATATCCTGCCCGCCATAGAGCACACTGCCGGATGTGACATCCAGCAGGCGGATGGTCATGCGGCCGGTGGTCGATTTGCCGCATCCGGATTCGCCAACCAGGCCGAGCGTCTCCCCGCGGTATACGTCAAAGCTCACGCCATCCACGGCCTTGACAACCTGAGAGCCGGAAGGAAAATATTTTCGGATATCCCGGACGCTGAGAATGGTTTCCTGCATAATGTGATTCCTCCTCCCTCAGTTCCGGCCGGCTTCGGAAGCCAGCTCGCGGTGGCGCAGGCAGGCGACGGTATGCGTGGGACTGATGGCCTCGCCCGGCGGGCATGTCTTTGTGCAGGCAGGGCAGGCGTAATCGCAGCGCGGGGCAAACGCGCAACCCTCTGGCAGGTTGGCCGGATCCGGCATCAGGCCCTTGATGGGGGTGAGGCGGGAAATCTTCTGATCCAGCTTGGGAATGGAGTTGAACAGGCCCAGCGTATAGGGATGCGTCGGATGAAGATAGATGTCCTCCAGCGTGCCGAACTCAAGGATGCGGCCCGCATACATGATGGCCACCTTGTCGCATACCTCGGAGACAATGCCCAGGTCATGCGTGATGAGGATCATGGCGGTGTTCAGCTCGCGCTTGAGCTTTCCCATCAGATCGAGCACCTGCGCCTGAATGGTCACATCCAGGGCGGTGGTCGGTTCATCGGCGATGATCAGCTGCGGATTGGCGGCCAGCGCCATGGCGATGCACACGCGCTGCTTCATGCCGCCGGAAAACTGGTGCGGGTATTCATTGGCGCGCTCACGCGGGATGCCGACCATCTCCAGCGTATCTCCGGCGCGCTCAAGCGCCTGCTTGGCATGCATGTGTCCATGCAGGGCGATGACCTCCGCAATCTGATCCCCCACGGTGTAAACCGGGTTGAGAGAGGTCATCGGATCCTGAAAAATCATGGCAATCTGATTGCCGCGGATGTGATGCATCCGGTTTTCGCTGGCGCTGAGGAGATCCTCGCCGCCAAAGAGGATGCGTCCGCCCGCATAACGGCCCGCAGGTTTCTGGATCAGCTTCATGATGGAGAGCGCCAGGGTGGTTTTTCCGGCGCCGGTTTCTCCAACCAGGCCGATGGTCTCGCCCTCGTTCACATGCAGCGTGACGCCGTTGACCGCATGGATTTCGCGCCCTTCGCTCATGTAATGAATGTGCAGATCCTCGATTTGCAGCAGGTTGTTTTCCTGGATATCGGTCTTTTCCATATCGGTTTCTTCTCCTTGCAGCGTTCTCCTTGCAGTTTACTGCTTGAGCTTGGGGTCCAGGGCATCTCGCAGGCCGTCGCCAAACAGGTTGAGCGACAGCACGATCAGCACGATGGATACGCCGGGGCAGATGGTCAGCCACGGGGCGTTGTAGATATAGGCACGGCCCTCGCTGAGCATCGCGCCCCATTCCGGGGAAGGCGGCTGGAGGCCCAGCCCCAGAAAGCTCAGGCTGGCGGCGGAGAGAATGGCGGAGGCCACGCCCAGCGTTGCCTGCACGATAATCGGGGCCATGCAGTTGGGCAGAATGTTGTGCAGGATGATGGCGGGCGTGCTGTCCCCGATGGCGACGGCGGATTCGATGAACTCGCTGTCACGGATGGAAAGAACGGCCGCGCGGACGATGCGCGCAAAGGACGGCATGCTCGACAGGCCGACAGCCACCATCACGTTAAAGAGACTGGGGCCGAGAATGTTGACGATGGCGATGGCCAGAAGAATGCTGGGAATTGCCAGCAGCACGTCCATCAGGCGCATGAGCACGTTGTCAAGAGGGCCGCGGAAATAGCCCGCGCACGCGCCGATGATGCCGCCGCCGATGGCCGAAAAGGCCACGGCAATAAAGCCCACCAGCAGGGAGATGCGGGAACCGTATACAATCCGGCTGAATACGCAGCGGCCATAGCTGTCCGTCCCCAGGGGATAGGCGGCACTGGGCGCTTCCAGGATATGCTCCCAATTCTGTTCGTCTGCCGGATAGGGAGCGATCTGTTCGGCAAACAGGGCGATCAGGATGAAAAACAGCAGAACGGCCGCGCCGACAACGGCCATCCTGTTTTTGAGCAGGCCGTGCCATGCGTCCAGCAGAGGATTTTTTGCTTTGGGGCGCGCTTCAGCGCCGGCCGCTGTGGAAGAATGTAGCATGTGGATTCCCTCCCTCCTCAGGACTTATACTGCGCTTTCACGCGCGGATCAACGTATGCATAGAGGATGTCCACCAGCAGATTGACGAACACAAAGATCGATGCGGTGAAAATCACGCCGCCCTGGACGACAGGGGTATCCTTGGCGCGGATGGAGTCGATCATCAGCCGCCCCACACCCGGCCAGGCAAACACGGTTTCCGTCAGGATGGCGCCGCCAAAGAGGAGGCCGATCTGCAGGCCGACCACAGTGATGACCGGGATCAGCGCATTTTTCAGCGCATGCTTGAGAATGACCACCCTGTCGCTCAGCCCCTTGGCCCGCGCGGTGCGGATGTAATCCTGATGCAGCACTTCCAGCATGGAGGAGCGCGTCATACGCGTGAAGACAGCGGCGGACTGCGTGCCTAACGCGATGGCCGGCAGGATCAGGTATTCGATGCCGCCCGCACCAGACACGGGAAGCCATTGCAGATTCACGGAAAAAACGAGAATCAGCATGATGCTCAGCCAGAAATTGGGCGTGGAAAAGCCGATGAGCGCGCCGACCGTCGCGATGCGGTCGAAGATGGAATACTGCTTGGTAGCGGAGATGATGCCCACGGGGATGCCGATGAGCAGCGCCACAAGGATTGCCGCGAACGTGAGCTCGGCCGTATAGGGCAGGGCCTCGAGCAGCTTGTCAAGCACGGGCAAGCCGTCTTTATAGGACGTTCCGAAATCCAGCGTGAAAATGCCAAGCAGGAAACGGAAAAACTGCACGGGGAGCGGGTCGTTGAGGCCCATCTCCTGCCGCAGGTTGGCGATATCCTCCGGTGCGGCCTGCGCGCCCAGAATGATCTGCGCAGGATCACCCGGCGAGAGCTGCATGAGCGTAAAGACGATGAGCGATACGCCAATAAGCACCGGAATAAGCATCAGGATGCGCTTTCCGATAAATTTCAACATGAGAATCAAGCCCTTCTGATCATGATACAGCTTCCTATCCATCGGACGGAGGGACGGAGGGAAAACGGGGCCTCCCCTCTTGCAAAGAAGGCCGGCGAAGAGCCAACCCAATCCGCAATCCGATGCAAAAAACGGCGGGCGGCGCCCAGCACGCCGGCATTAACGAGGGGGAAAGCAAAAGGGCGCAGCATCCCGCCGTGAGACGAGAGCGGCTGCGCCCATAAAGCGCCCGGTTTTACTCGAAATAGACGGTGGAAAGATCAAAGAACGTGGTGGACATGGGCACAAACCCCTGCACATTATCGCGCATGCCCAGGTTGTAAAGCTCGGCGGTGAGGAAAGCCCAGGCCGCATCGTCATAGATGATCTGGCTGGCTTCCTGATAGAGCTTGGCGCGCGCCTCCTGATCAAACTCGGCGCGGCCCGCATCCAGCAGCTCATCCACGCGCTCGTTCTTGTAGAAGCAGCGATTGCCCTGAGAGCCCCATGCAGAGGAATGGAAGTTGGCATACAGCCCGTTGTCGGCATCCGCGGTTACGGTTGTCCAGCCGAGCAGGAACATCGGCAGGCCCTCGGCGGTCTTCTGCAGGTAGGTACCCCACTCGATGACCTGAATATCCACGTTGATGCCCACGTCCTTGAGCTGAGCCTGCAGCACGGTTGCAATCTTGGTGTCAATCTCCTTGTCGGAGATGTACAGCGTGGTGGTGATGCCGTCGGCATAACCGGCCTCTGCCAGAAGAGCCTTGGCCTTCTCCACGTCATAGGGATAAGGGGTCAGATCCGGGTTGTAGCCGTTGATGTTTTTGGGCAGAGGGCCCGCAAGCGGCTCGGCGGAACCGGAGTAGGCCACCTTGACAATCGCATCCTTGTTGATCGCATAGTTGACCGCCTGGCGGACACGCACATCATCAAACGGCGCGGTGCGCTCGTCAAAGGCAAGATATTTGTTGGTAAACGTGTTAAACTGTTCCAGCTTCATCCCGGTGCCCGGCGCAAACATGGGCACATACTGGGAACCGAGGTTCAGCGCGATATCCACGCCGCCGGTCTGCAGCTCTGCGATCATCGTCGCGCCCTCCGGAATGATGCGGATGACCAGATTGGGAATCCGGGCCGCTTCCCCGAAGTAATCCTCATTGCGCTCAAGCACGATTTCCTGATTCTTTTTCCAGGAGACGAATTTGTAAGCGCCGGTCCCCACGGGATGGTTGCCGTAATCATCGCCCGCCTCGGTAACGGCCTTTTCATTGAGGATTCCCATGTCCACATGCGTCAGGTTGTAAAGCAGCGCCGCGCACGGCTCGCTGGTGATGAACTGCACGGTGTAATCGTCAATCACGCGAACCTCGCTCAGGGTGCTGAGCATGAAGGCTGCCGGGGCGGCGGTTTCGGGATTGATGTGACGGTCGAATGTGAACTTGACATCGGAGGCCGTGAGCGGCTCTCCGTTATGGAATTGGACATCCTCGCGCAGCTTGAACTCGAGCGTGGTGTCGTCAATCTGCGTCCATTCGGTGGCCAGGCTGGGCTCAATAGTCATTTCAGGGCTGAGCTTGACCAGGGTGTCATAGATCTGGAACATCGGCAGCGCGGAAGCGGCATCGTTTGTGCGATGGGGATCAAGCGACACGGCGTCTGTCGGGTTGCCGACAACCAGCGTGTCCCCCGCGGCGCTGGCCGTGCTCAGGGATCCTACGGATATCAGCACGAGCGCAAGGAGGACGAGAAGCTTTTTCATGGTTTTCATGGTAAGAAACGCTCCCTTCTCACAGATATGGAAATGGATATGCTTAGCCGGTGAGCCGGCAGGCAGACGATGATGCCGCGCCTCAGCGCAGGAATGAAAACTCTTCCCGGCTGC
>DVMG01000207.1 GCA_018715105.1 Candidatus Ventricola intestinavium | reverse complement strand
TTCTGTAGTCCTGAACCGCGCGGATGACCACCGCGTTTCCAAGCCTGTGCCACTGTGTGCAGCGGTCAGGCTTCATGCCGCCAGCCACTTCCGCCATATCAAGCCTCCTATCCGGTTTTGCTGCTCCTTTCAAAGCGCAAGAATAGGATAACAAAAACGAGGCCTCCGAAGAAGTCTCGTTTTTTCATCAGGTGTTAACCCGCGGATATTTACTGGGCAGAAAGCTCCGCCACAGCGGTTTCAGCGGCGATATGGCCCGCGGCTGTGTAAAAGCCCAGGGAGAAGCCGCCAAAGTAGTAATCGCCAAAGAGGCGGGAAGTCGCCACCTCGCCCACGGCAAACACGTTTTGCATGACCTCTCCGCTTTCAGCGAGCACATGGAATGTGTCATCGGTCAACGCGCCGCCGATGGTGCCCCAGGAAGCCGGATAGACGCGAACCGCATAGAAGCCATCCTCCTCGACATAGGGCACGAGATTCGCCGCATCCTTGCCGAAGTCCTCATCCACGCCGGTTTCGCAGAAGCCCTGATAACGGTCATAGGTAGCGCGCAGCGCCGCGGGATCGACGCCGATCTTTTCCGCCAGTGCCTCGATGGTGTCGGCATAGACGACCACGCGGTTGTCCTCATTGGGCGCAAAGGCTTCAAAGTCCGCCAGCACAGTCTCCGCCGTGTTTGCCTTGTCAAAGATGCCGTAATAGGCCGGGCTTGCATGACGCAGCAGCTACTTATTGAAGAACATCTGATTGTACGGCGCTTCATTGGCTACACGTGCGCCTTCAGCATCCACAACCAGCTTGGATGCCATGGTCGGGCTGTTGCGGCATGACGGGATGCCGATGGTCTTCTTTTCGCCCGTCACCTCGATGGCCTCAATCGCCGTTTCGCTCACCGTGACCGCCGCCACAACATCGCCGCCGCGTCCGCCTGCAACGCCTGTATAGGTGCCGGGAACAAAGCTGATTTCGCCGGAAGCGCCGTCCAGCACGCTGGCTTCCGTCAGCGCTGTCTTGACCGCGCTGAGAATCGCCGAGCTTTTGGGCCGTCGCGCGCGGCCCTGCCTGGTTTTATTGTATCTCTTTTTCACAAAGGAAAGAAGTTCCGATTGGTGCGCACGTTTTAACCTGCCGGTTTTAATTCATCCTGCCGGCCGCGTCAGCGGCCCGGGCTCTTTCTCCTCTCTCAGCGGATTGCTGATGCATTGCTCCATTGCTCCCTCGCTCCATCGCCTTCCTTCCGGACATGCGCTGCTTTTTTAGGGATTGGGAGAAAAGCGTTTTGCGGGGCGGTCTGCCCCCGCTCAAAGCGGGAGGGGTTTCGGCTGCACAAAAAGCCTCCCGCGGCTTATCGCCGCGGGAGGCACCGTGTGTTGTTTTTTGAGGGGGAATTACTCGGCCGGAGCTTCTTCCACCGCTACAATACGGCCTTCTCCGTAGGGGTTCTCATACTGCTCGCCCACAACGCCCTCCAGCGTGCCGGTGATATAGTTGATGAGCACCTGATTATCCAGCATCACTTCATCCTGAAGCAGATTGCAGCCTTCAAACATGTTGTAGCCGTCGCCGCCGTTTTTAAGCATGTAGTTGTGAGAAGCCAGCGTATACGTCTTCTCCGGGTCGAGCGGCTCATCGCCGACCATCACGTTCTTGACGCGGTATTCGCCCTCCACACCGGCGAACATGGTGTTCTCATCCGCCTTGGCGGAAGATTCAATGTAGGTGTGGATCTCATAAGTCAGGCCGGAAACCTGAAGGAAACCGCCGTTTTCTCCCGGCACGGAGCGGGCGCCCCACTCCAGCGCGTCAAGGATCTGCTGGCCCGTCGCCTCAATCACGCACAGCGCGTTGCCGAAGGGATGCACCTGCAGGATATCGCCCAGTGTGATGTCGCCCGCGTCGATGGAGACGCGGATGCCGCCGCCGTTGACAAAGGCAATGTCCGCGCCAGACTGGTCACGGTACGCGTCGGCGCACAGGTCGCCCAGGTTGGTCTCCGCATTGCGGATGATGCGGATGGGGGTGCCATCCTCCATCTTTGCCTCCGGATCATAGATGGTCAGATCCACCCGGGAAGAAGCGACTACTTCGCTGAGCTTTTCATCCAGCTCGGCGGTCGCCTCCTGCACCGCCGCGGTCATCTCGTTCTCGATGCCCAGCAGTTCGGGAGCGGAGACGTCGTTATTCCACGTATACAGGCCGGTGGCAAGCGTTCCATCCGCGCCGATGCGCAGGTAGCCGATGCCCGCCAGCTTCGTGCCGCAGGCTGCGCGAAGCACATCCTCGCCATCCTTGTTGATCATGGTCACCTGATCCGTGTCATGGCTGTGGCCGTCGAGGAAGACATCAATGCCCGTCGTGTTGGCGATGATGTCCGCATAGGTCCAGGGCTGGCACTCCGCCTCGTTGCCCACATGGCCGAGCACCACCACATAATCGGCGCCCTCGGCGCGCGCATCGTCCACAGCGGTCTGCACGGCCGTGTAGAGCTTTTCGCCCGTCTCATCCTGCATGAAGCCGTAGATGAAGTTGCCCTCCTCATCCTGGAAATACTTCGGCGTGGAGGAGGTCAGCGTCTTGGGGGTGGTGATGCCGACGAAGGCAATCTGCACCTCGTCAAACTCCTTGATCACATAGGGAGCGAACACCAGCTCGCCGTCCTTGTTGAAGTTGGCGCTGATATAGGGGAAGTTGGCCTTCTCCGTCAGCTCCAGGAAACGATCCATGCCGTAGTCAAACTCATGGTTTCCGGGCACGGCGATGTCATAGCCGACGGCATTCATCAGGTTGATGATGGCCTCGCCCGTGGTCATCGTGCCCACCGGCTCTCCCTGAATGGAGTCTCCGTTATCCACCAGCAGCACATGGTTGCCGGCCGCCTCCAGGCTGTCGCGCACGGCCGCCAGGCCGGTATAGCCAAACCCCTGGTCAATGCCGCAATGCACGTCGCTTGTGAAAAGCACGACCACATCCTGCGTCAGCGCGGGAGCTGCCTCCTCGGCAAAGGCCATGCAGCCAAGCATCATGGCCAGCGCGAGAAGAAGGCTGAGAATTTTCTTCATCGGTGCATCTCTCCTTTTTCAATTCGAAATGGTTTCCCCACGTCCATTATAGCACAGCCGGCAGCAAATTCAAGGACTTCCCCGCGCGCCAGCGAGATTTTACCGGCCGTTTACCCCTCGCCCGCTTTCCTTCCTTTCTTTGTGCGCATACCGGCCCAAACATCGGTGCGGAAGGCATCCGTGCGTTTTATCTCAGGAATTTTCCCGTCATGCTCTGCGGCACGCGCCGAATGTCTGCCGGCGTTCCGGCCGCCACGATCGATCCGCCGGCCTCTCCGCCGCCCGGGCCCATATCGATCAGATAGTCGGCGCTCCGGATCACATCCAGATCATGCTCAATGACGACAACCGTCGCCCCATGGTCGATCAATGTCTGAAACACGCCCAGCAGCGTCTGCACATCCAGCGGATGCAGGCCAATGGTCGGTTCATCGAACACAAACAGGGAATTCTCCTGGGCTTTTCCCATCTCGCTGGCCAGTTTCAGCCGCTGCGCCTCGCCTCCGGAGAGGCCGGGTGTTTCTTCCCCCAAGGTCAGGTAACCAAGGCCGAGATCCTCCAGCACCTTCAAACGCGGCTGCACCGTCTTCAAATCCCTGCAGGCCATTCGGGCGGTATGCACATCCATCGCCATCAGATCCGGAAGGGAATACGCCTGCCCCTCCTGATTCTGATAATGGATTTCGGCCGCCTCTTTTCCATAGCGGGACCCCCGGCATTCCGGGCAGGGGATTTCCACATCCGGCAAAAACTGCACATCCAGGCTGATGGTTCCCGTGCCGTCGCAGACCGGGCAGCGCAGCCGCCCCGTGTTATAGGAAAAGTCGCCCGCGTGATACCCCCGCTCCTTCGAATCCTTGGTGCGGGCAAAAACCTTGCGCAGTTCATCATGGACGTTGGCATAGGTGGCCACCGTCGAGCGGATATTGATGCCGATCGGTGTGGCGTCTATCAGCTTCACCTGCTCAATCCCGGCCGTTTCCACGGCATGCACATGATCCGGCATTTTCTTTCCCTGGATGGCAGCCTCCAGCCCGGGGATCAGGCTCTCCAAAACCAGCGTCGTCTTGCCCGAGCCGGATACGCCGGTCACAACCGTCAGCCGCCCTTTCGGGATATCGGCCTCCAGCGGCTTTACGGTGTGAATTGCGCCGGCAGAAAGGTGCACGCGGCCTTTTTCAAACATCGCGCCGGAGGAAACCGGCCGGCGCATGCTCTCTCTTGGCGAATTTCCCAGAAACGGACCGATTTGAGAGCGTGGGTTTTGGATGAGTGCGGCGACAGGCCCCTGCGCAAGGACACGCCCGCCGTCCGAGCCGGCGCCCGGCCCCATTTCAAGGATCCAGTCGGCCTCAGAGAGGATCTGCGTATCGTGATCCACCAACACCACCGAATTGCCGTCCGCAATCAGATCCCGCATCACGCCGATCAGACCCATGATGTTGGATGGATGCAGGCCGATGGAAGGCTCGTCCAGCACATACAGCACGCCGGTGGTCCGGTTGCGAACCGCTCTGGCAAGCTGCATTCTCTGCCGCTCGCCGGTAGACAGCGTCGAGGCGGCACGGTCCAGCGTCAGATAGCCAAGCCCCAGATCCATCAGCCGCTTGGCAGAGGACTGGAAGGATTCGCAGATGCGCTCTGCCATCGGCCGCATCTCTTCCGGCAGGGTTTCCGGCACACCGCCGACCCAGCCAACCAGCTGCTCCAGCGTCATTTTACAGGCTTCATCCAGCGAAATGCCCCTCAGCCTCGGCGCGCGTGCCGCCGCGCACAGGCGGGTTCCGCCGCAGTCGGGACAGACATCTTCTTTTAAAAATTTCTCTACCCGCTTCATGCCCTTTTCATCCTTGACCTTGGAAAGGGCATTTTCAACCGTACGAACCGCGCTGTAATAGGTAAAATCCAGCTCTCCCGCCTGATTGGAATTCTTGGCTTTATACAAAATATGCTTTTTCTCCGCCGGTCCGTCATAGACGATGGCCTTTTCCCGTTCGGTCAAATCCCGAAAAGGCACGTTGGTGCGAACCCCCATCTCCCGGCAGACATCCACCATCAGGGACCACATCAGCGAATTCCAGGGGGCGACGGCGCCTTCATCCAGGGTGAGAGAGGGATCCGGCACCAGAGACGCCCGATCTACCGCGCGCACCACGCCGGTTCCGCTGCAGGTGTGGCAGGCGCCCTGGCTGTTGAACGCCAGTTCCTCCGCCGAAGGAGCAAAAAAAGCCGCGCCGCACTGCGGGCAGGTCAGCTTCTGCCCGGCCGCCACGGCCAGAGTGGGCGGCAGGAAGTGCCCGTTTGGGCAGCGGTGCTGCGCCAGGCGGGAATACATCAGCCTCAGGCTGTTCAGCAATTCCGTTCCCGTTCCAAACGTGCTGCGGATGCCCGGAACGCCGGGGCGCTGATGCAGGGCCAGCGCGGCCGGCACATGCAATACCTCATCCACCTGCGCCCTTGCCGCCTGCGTCATGCGGCGGCGGGTATAGGTGGAAAGCGCTTCCAGATAGCGCCTGGATCCCTCGGCGTATAAAACGCCCAGGGCGAGAGAGGATTTGCCGGATCCGGAAACGCCCGCAATTCCCACAATTTTGTTTAAAGGCACGTCCACATCCACATTTTTCAGATTATGGACTCTTGCGCCGCGAACCTTTATCAAATCAATCATCTGTTGCCTCTTTCCGGGATGACCGGCAGAGCGCATGGCCGGCATGCGTCCTGCCCCGTTTGTTGGCGAAAGCATCGCTTTCCTTCATGACGGACGTTTCTTTTCCCATGATTGCGGAAATCGTTTCTCCTCCTTCGGGAGGAGAAACGCGCTTTTCCGGCGGTCTGGTGCGCCATGCTTTTCGCCTTTTAAAAGGCATGCCTCCCCGCGGATGAAGGCTTCTTCCACCGCGGGCTTCACAGGCCGAGCTGCTCCCTCCACGTCTCTTCTTTAAACCCAACCAATACAAAGGAATCGCCGATGAGCATCGGCCGCTTGACAAGCATGCCATCCGAAGCGAGCAGATCCAGCTGCTGCTCCTGGCTCATCTGCGGCAGCTTTTCCTTGAGGTTCAGCGCCTTATAGGCCAGGCCGCTTGTGTTGAAAAAACGCCGGAGCGGCAGGCCGCTTTGCGCGTGCCAGCGCGCCAGCTCCTCGCGCGTGGGGTTCTGCCCCCTGATATCGCGCCATGTGTAAGAAATCCCGGCATCATCCAGAAACCGCTTTGCTTTTTGGCAGGTGCTGCAGCGCTCATAACACAGAAAGAGCATCTCCGATCCCTCCATGAATTTGATCTGTTTTGGGTCTATCATGCCAGAAGGAACGCCGGATGTCAAGGGCCGTCCTAAGGTTCATGCCGGGAGAGCGCTCACCGCTTTCCCCTGCCGGCCCCATCCGGCATGCGATCCGCCCGGTCTGTACGCCGCAGGGGCCTGAAAAACAGAAAAACGCAAGCCGCACGGCCTGCGCTTTTCTCCGTTTTCATCCCGGTTTCCTCCGTCATTTGATCCCCTTTGTCAGCGGAATCAGCATCAGCAGCACCACCATGCCAATGACTCCAACGACGATTCCCAGCGCCATCTTTCCAAAGAGCATGCTCAGGCACATACCTACGCCCAGCATCAGGGCGCCCACCACGCCGACCAGAATGGCTCCCAGCGTCTTTCCGCTCACCTGAATCGGCGCCTTGTGCTCCATTTTGCGCCAGATGACGACCATGGCCCCTTTCGGGGAGCGAAAAGCGTTTTGCCGGCGGTCTGAAGCGGCCTGAGGGAATCCCCGATGATTGACGGCGAAATTCCATGCGGCGGCATGGATCAAATGGGATTTTCCGTGGATTTGCCTTTCCCGCAGGCGCATGCCCTTTCCTCATTCAATGGAAGGACGCCTTCAAAAGAATTCACGTTCTCCCAAATTCGCCCTGCCAGCTGTTCATAATGCTGATAAAGCAGGCCAAAGCGGTACATATAACCGGCCTTCCACGGTTTTGCTCTTCCGCAGAAATGAAGAATCACCGTATGCTCCATGACCCACTTTACATTGTACAGACCGGAGCTTTGGAGCAGATAGCTGCTGTAATCTCGCGCATCATAGTTAAAGAGAACATCCTCCAGGGGAAGAATCCGGTTCCCATAAAGGGCGTTGAGCACATCCTGATCCGGAAGCACCAGCTCCCCCGCATGCTCCCTGACAAAACGAAACAGCTCCTCCGTCTGAATTTCGGCCCGGCACCGGTTCAGATCCATCAGCATGACGCCCGAATTGAAATAATCGCAATCCGTTCCCAGGCGAATGCGATTGACGTTATGAACCAGTTCCGTTTTGCCCGTATGGGCGGCGGCTGCAAACAGATGACCGTCCAGATTCCTCTCCCACAGCGTCTGGAGAGGATTGATGACAAGCGTATCCGGATCCAGATACAGCACGCGCTCCATCGAATCGGGCAGTATCTGGGGCGCCAGAAGACGGTAATACATCTCCCTGGGATACTGCTCGCTGACCGGAGCATGTTCAAACAGGCTGTCTTCAACCTGGATGGGAGAAAAGTCATAGCCCACCGCCCGGCACCATGCGTCGATCTGACGAAGCGCCGCGCACGGAAAACGGTTATGCAGGAGATAAAGCGCCACGCGCTGCTTCGGGGAGTTGAGCCGTATCGATGTCAGCAGCACCTTCAGCTGAGGCAGATAGCGCTGATCCAGCGCAACCAGAAGATGGATGGTGTCCATAAATCCTCCGTATCTGTTTTCAAACATAGATGATTCGTCATAAAATGCATCCCGTGCCTTTGGCGATTTCTCCATCGCTCCGTCTGCCGGCATAAAGCGCTTCTCCCCTCAAATGGCACTTCCCTTTTCCAACAGAATCCGGTCCTTATTCTTTTCCCCTTCAGGAGAGAAAACACATTCGTCAGCGGTTTGGGCAAACCGCCTGACATCATTTGCTTTCATAGCCGAGCGTGCGCAGATCCTCCATGCGGTTGCGCCAGTCCTCGCGCACCTTGACCCACAGCTGGAGATTGATCTTCGTACCCAGCAGATTTTCCATATCCTGCCGCGCCTCTTTTCCGATGGTGCGCAGCATCGCTCCCTGCTTGCCGATGATGATGCCCTTGTGGCTTGCACGCTCACAGTAGATCGTCGCATGCATTTCCGTGAGGGTATCGCTGAGCTTTGTGATGGCCATCATCTCCACCCCGATGCCATGGGGCACCTCCTCGCGCAGGTGCAGCAGCGCCTTTTCCCGAATGATCTCCGCACAGAGAACGCGTTCGGGCTGGTCGGTCATCATGTCCTCCGGAAAATACTTGGGGCCTTCGGGCAGGCAGGATACGATAAACCGTTTCAGTTCCTCCATCCCCCGCCCCGTCCGCGCGCTGATGGGCACAATGGCGTCATAGGGCTCCTTGGCAAAGGACTGGATGGCCGCGAGCACCGCTGCCTCGTCGACGGTGTCCGTCTTGTTGAGCACAAGGGCCTTTTTCACCCGGCGCTCCGCCATATCGCGGACAATCGCGCGATCCTGCGGCCCGATCTGCCCCACATCCACCATCACAAGCAGCACATCGATGCCATCCATCGCCTCCTGCACGCTTTTGACCATGTATTCGCCCAGCCGCGTGCGGGGCTTATGCAGGCCAGGCGTATCCAGAAAGACGATCTGCCATCCCCTGTCCGTCGCCACGCCCATGATGCGGTTGCGCGTAGTCTGCGGTTTATTGGATACAATGGCCACCTTTTCGCCGACCATGGCGTTCATCATCGTGGATTTTCCCACATTCGGGCGGCCGACGATGGCGGCAAAACCCGAATGAAAGGTTGCTTCTGTCTTTTCGTTTTTCACTTGACCCGTCCTTTTCTGATCGGTTCCGCGCGGCGCACGCATGCAGGCGCGACCGTCCGTGTGTTCCGCAATCCGTTTTTATTTGCCCAGCGAAGAAGGGCCAAACCCCTCCGGCAAAAGCTGTGCAAGCGTTGTTTTGCGCACCTGGCCGTCCCACGTCACCAGCACATCGAGCCCGGGTGCAAATTCGTAAAGCGACTGACGGCAGGCCCCGCACGGGAAAGGCGCGGACCCGCTGGAGGCAATGGCGATTTTGGTGAACCTGCGCACCCCTTCGCTCACCGCCTTGACAAGCGCTGTGCGCTCTGCGCACAGTGTGTTGCCGTATGCGGCGTTTTCCACGTTGCATCCGGTAAAGACGCGCCCGTCTTCGCTCAGCAGCGCCGCGCCGACAGCATAGCCGGAATACGGCACATAGGCAAATTTTCTGGCCTCCCTCGCCATTTCAAGCAGTTTTTCATCCGTCATGAACGGCTCACTCCTCCCTTGTCAATCCCACGCGGGCAAGCGTCTTTTCCTCCATCGCACGCATGGCAGGCCTGTCCTCTTCCTTTACGTGGTCATATCCCATCAGATGAAACAGTCCATGCGTAAGCAGATAGCCGTATTCCCGCTGCTCGCTGTGGCCATATTCGCGGGCCTGGGCGCGCACATGATCCATCGAGATCACGATGTCCCCCAGCATGCAGGCATCCGCCTCCGGGTCATATTCCCGGCGCACGAGCGCCGGACAAGTCCCGGCGGTTCTCCCCGCCGGATATGAAACCGTCGGGAAGGAAAGCACATCCGTTGCGGCATCCTTGCCGCGCTGCTCGCGGTTGATCCTGCGGATCTCCTCATCGTCCACAATGCGCACATAGACGCACAGCTTTCGATCCAATCCCTCCTGCTGCTGGGCAAAATCCGCACACCGCTGCATCATCCTGCGCGCCTGGGCGCTGAGCAGATGGTGCGGATCGTCAAATTCAAGCGTCATGTTTTGCCTCCGCCATCGTGCCTGCCTGCGGTTTGGATCCCGCCGCAGCGGGCTGTGCTTTCCGGTTCGCCTGCGGCCCTGCCTTCTGCGCGGCTTTCTGCTCTTTCTTTTCCTCCGCCTTCTGGGAGTTGCGTCTGGCGCGGTTCAAATCCACATGGGGATACTCAATCCGCTCATGGAAGACCCCCTGAAGCACCGTTTCAAAGGCCATGCAGATGTTGCCGATATCCCGGAAGGTGAGCGTGCACTCATCAAGCTGCCCATCTTCCATCTTGCCGCGCACAAGCTTGCGGATAAGGTCGGAAATCTTCTGCTGCGTCGGCTCGTGCAGGGACCGCACGGCCGCCTCCACCGTATCGGCCAGCATCAGGATCGCGGCCTCCGAGGTCTGCGGCTTGGGCCCATCGTAACGAAAATCCCGGATATCCACATTGGATTCACCAAACATCTGCACGGCTTTGGCATAGAAGTACATCACCGGCGTATCGCCATGGTGCTGGCGGATGATGTCGATGATTGGTTCCGGCAGATGGTGCTTGCGCGCCAGCTCCACGCCGTCGCGCGTATGCGATGTCAGAATCGCGGTGGAAACACGGGGATCGGTTTTATCGTGCGGATTCTCCCCCATCTGGTTTTCC
>DVMG01000206.1 GCA_018715105.1 Candidatus Ventricola intestinavium | reverse complement strand
GTAAGCCTGATGTCCCCGGACAATACCTCTGACGGCTGGCTGAAGAAAAAATGGACCATTGTGGGCGGCAAGCGCTGTCTTCTAAAAGGTGGAAGCGGCGCGACCCAGCAGGAACCCTATAACGAGGTCTTTGCCAGCCGCCTCATGCGGCGCCTGCAAGTTCCACACGTGGAATATGCGCTGGTCTATCAGGATGGATACCCGTTCAGCGTCTGCGAAGACTTCATTACACCGAACACCGAACTGGTCAGCGCGTGGTATGTCATGCAGACGAGAAAGAAAGAGAATCATGTTTCCGTCTATCAGCATCTCCTGCGGTGCTGCGCAGCGCTCGGCATCCCAGACGTCCGGCGGCGTCTGGATGAGATGCTGGCGGTAGACTATCTGTTGGTCAACGAGGACCGGCATCAGAACAACTTCGGATTCATCCGCCGTGCGGACACCCTCGAATGGCTGGGTATGGCGCCCATTTATGACAGCGGCAGTTCCCTCTGGTTTAATATGCCCACGCCGCTGATCCGCGCGTCGGCTCCGCGCATCGCCAGCAAGCCTTTTAAGGCCAGCCATGAGGAGCAGGTCAAGCTCGTATCATCCTTTGCGTGGGTCGATTGGGATGCGCTCAACGGGATCGAGGAAGAGTTCCGTGCGGCCGTTCAGGATTCTCCCTTCCTCGACGGAGCGCGTTGCGACGCTATCTGTCAGGGCATTGCCGGCCGCGTCCAAAGGCTCAAGCAGCATGCCGGGCGGCATACGACGGCTGATGATCTCGCATCTGATATCCAGAATGACACAGCCTACGCCGGGAAATCGGAAGATTTTTAGATGATAAAACAGCAGCAAAATGCCTGCGCGTCGATCATAAAAACGGGGCGTCTCAGCGATGAGGCGCTTTTTGTATGCCATTTTTCAGGAGGTAGCCATGACGAACCCTTTCACGCGCCTGTTCCGCGCGCGGGATAAGCCCGGCAGACGTGCTTCGCCGAAGGACGCCGTCTCCGCCGCGCCGACGTTTTACTTTGGCAGCAGCATATCGGGCAAAAGCGTCACCGCGCGCTCGGCCATCCAGCTTTCAACCGTCTACGCCTGTGTGCGCGTCATCGCCGAGACTGTGGCCAGCCTGCCGCTCAATGTGTTTGAAGCTACCGACAAAGGCGGCGTCAAGGCACTGGAGCATCCGCTGCAAAGACTGCTCCACGACGAACCCAACCCGGAGATGACCTCCTTCATCTGGCGGGAAACGATGCTTTCCCACCTGCTTTTGTGGGGCAACTCGTACTGCCAGATCCTCCGCACCGGGCGCAACGGCATCGTCGGCCTGTACCCGCTGCTGCCCGACCACATGGAGGTAGACCGCGACAGCAGGGGCAAGCTGACCTATACCTATACCACCAGCGAGGGCCGCATGGTATGCCTCGACCCTACGGACGTCCTGCACATTCCCGGCCTTGGCTTTGACGGCGTCATGGGCTACAGTCCCATCGCGCTGGAGAAGAGTGCGGTCGGGCTGAGTATCGCCGCCGAAGAATACGGCTCGAAGTTTTTCGGCAATGGCGCGATGCCCTCCGGCGTACTGACGCACCCCAACACGGTCAAGGACCCCAAGCGCCTGCGGGAGAGCTGGAACGCGGCCTACGGCGGCTCCGCCAACTCGGGCAAGGTGGCCATCCTCGAAGAGTCCATGACCTTCACGCCCATCAGCATTCCCAACGACGCAGCGCAGTTTCTTGAAACGCGGAAATTCCAGGTCACGGAGATCTGCCGCATCTTTCGCGTGCCGCCGCACATGATCGGCGACCTCGAACGGGCGACGTTCTCGAATATCGAATCGCAGAACATCTCTTTTGCCGTCCATACCATCCGCCCATGGCTGGTGCGCATCGAGCAGGCCATGGACCGCGCGCTCTTCCCGGAGACGGAGAAGGGCCGTTTTTATGTGCGCTTCAACCTGGACGGCCTGATGCGCGGCGACTACAAATCCAGAATGGAGGGCTACGCCATCGCGCGGCAGAACGGCTGGATGTCCGCCAATGACATCCGTGAGTTGGAAAACCTCAACCCGCTGTCCGACGGGGAGGGCGGAAACCTGTACCTCGTCAACGGCAACATGATCCCCATCACCATGACAGCGGCTGGCACAGGAAAGGAGGGGGCTGATGCGCAGGCCATTGACGCTGGGAAGCCTGTTTGACGGCATCGGCGGCTTCCCCCTCGCCGGGAAGCTGGCGGGGATGCGCCCCGTGTGGGCGTCGGAGATCGAGCCATTCCCCATCCGGGTGACGGAGAAACGGCTCCCCGGGATGAAACACTATGGAAATATCTTCTCCCTGCGCGGCGCGGGGCTGGAACCCGTGGACGTTGTCACCTTCGGCTCCCCCTGTCAGGACCTGTCTATCGCGGGGAAGCGCGAAGGGCTCGGCGGCGGGCGTTCCAGCCTGTTCTTTGAGGCCGTGCGCATCATACGGGAGATGAGGGAGGCGACGGATGGAAAATACCCAAGGTGGGCTGTCTGGGAAAACGTGCCGGGCGCGCTGTCCTCTCACGATGGGGAGGATTTCCGGCAAGTCCTTGAAAGCCTTATCCGCATCAAAGACCCCGGGGCAGATGTTCCTCTGCCTGCGCCAAGGCGCTGGCTGCCCGCCGGCGAGATCATGGGCGACGGTCATTCTCTCGCCTGGCGCGTCCTCGACGCCGCGCAGGGTTGGGGCGTCGCACAAAGACGGAAACGTGTATTTGCTGTCCTCGATCTTGATGGAGGACGTGCCGGACAGGTACTCTTTGAGTCCGAAGGCGTGTCAGGGTATACTCCGCCGGGCTGCGAAGCGCGGCAAGGAGCTGCCGGAGGTACTGAAAGCCGCGTTGGAGCAGCAGGCTTCCGCGATGAAAACAGTGCCTCCAGCCGGGGGATAGGTTTTCAGGAAGAAAGGGCGCCCACGCTGCGCAATGGAAAGCCGCCGGGCGTCACTGTGCCGCGGCCGCCCCAGACCCTGAAGATCCGTTCGGGCTGCGAGGGCGGGGGCAAGGGCGCGCTGGTCCAGAAAGACCTGTCAGCGACGCTGGGCGGCCACAACGACCAGACGCTGTTCGCGCCAAAAGCCTTTGGCATAGGCTCCGTGACGAGCAAGGGGATGCTCTCCCCAAACCCGAAGAGCGGGTTTTACGAGGCTTCGACCAGCCGGACGCTCGACCGCGGCGGCGGCAA
>DVMG01000205.1 GCA_018715105.1 Candidatus Ventricola intestinavium | reverse complement strand
TCATGAAACGCTACAATCATAAAATGTCAACGAATGGCTTCTTTCGTCCTTATTCAACCGCAAAATCGTTATTTTGCGACAACAGCGGACAGATGTATGAAGATGAGAACGAAGCGGGCAACTCCATCTTCCCAGAAGAAGCCGAAGCAAACCGGGAAGGGAGGGAGTCGAATGGCTGTACAGCTGTTTGCACATAACCGTCAGGCATACAATGCGGCGGTGGATATGCTGAACAGAACAGCAAAAGCGGCGGTCATCCATCCCACCGGGACAGGAAAAAGCTTCATCGCCTTCAAGTGGGTGGAGGAGCATGCCGATGAGCGCTTTGTCTGGCTTTCTCCGAGTGAATACATCTACAAAACGCAGGTGGAGAACGTGACGCGGTCGGATGCGGATTATCCGGCGGGCAGAATCACGTTTCTTACGTATGCCCGCCTGATGATGATGACCGATGAGGAGATCGCGGAGCTGACGCCTTACGGCATCGTGCTCGACGAGTTTCATCGCTGCGGCGCAAAATGCTGGGGCGGCGGCGTGGCGCGGCTGCTTTCGACGTATCCTCAGGCCCAGCTGCTGGGCCTTTCCGCGACCAAGGTGCGCTATTTGGACGGCCAGCGCGATATGGCGGAAGAATTGTTTGCAGGCTGCGTGGCCAGCGAAATGTCGCTGGGCGAGGCAATTGTTCGCGGCATTTTGCCCTCGCCTACCTATGTAACCACTGTGTATCAAATACAGCGAGCACTGGATGGTATTCAAAAACGGGTTGATGCGGTCAGCCCAGCGGTACTGCGGCGGGATGGACAGCGCCACATGGACGCGCTGTGCGAAGCCGTTCAGAATGCCGAGGGCCTGCCCTCCATTTTTGCACGCTATATAACGGTTAAGAACGGTAAGTATCTTGTGTTCTGTGCCAGCCAGGCGCACATGAAGCGCGTGCTGGCCCACGCGAAGGAATGGTTTGCTGCTATTGATGAGGATATGCACATTTACTCGGCCTATTCAGCCGACCCCGAAACCAGCCGCGCCTACAAGGCGTTTGTCCGGGACGACAGCCAGCACCTCAAGCTGTTGTTTTCCATCAACATGCTCAACGAGGGCGTGCATGTACGGGGTGTGAGCGGTGTCATTTTGTTCAGGCAAACGGTATCCCCTATCATCTATAAGCAACAGATTGGGCGCGCGCTCACAACGGGCATGCAGAGCACGCCTCTCATTTTGGATGTTGTCAATAATTTTGACAGCCTCAGCAGCTACGGTACCATCCAGCAGGAGATGGATGAGGCCGTGCACGCCCTGCGCAGCGAGGGCAGAGGAGACGAGATTTGCGCTGAGAAGTTGGTCGTGATCGAGCAGGTAAAGGATGCGGCGGCGCTGTTCAAAAGGCTGGAAAGCAGCCTGAGTACGACGTGGGATTTCTACTTCGAAGCGGCGGCCTCCTACTTTAAGGCGCATAAAAATCTGCGCATCCGCCGTAGATACGTCACGGAGGACGGGCTCAGCCTCGGGCTGTGGATCCAGCGTCAGCGCAGCCTGTACCGCGGGCATCAGCTCTCACAGGGACAGATTGAGCGGCTAAGCAGCATCGGTATGGTCTGGGAGGACAAGCAGGAGTTTGCCTGGCAGGAAGGCTACCGGCACGCTGAAGAGTTCTTCCGACAGAACGGGCATCTGAACGTGGAGAATTCCTACGTCTGTGAAGACGGATATGCGCTGGGAGCATGGATTCGCCGCATGCGTCAGCAGAAAAACGGCAGTGTGAAACGCACGCTGCTCACACCGGACCGAATCGCAGCGCTGGAAGCGATTGGGATGACGTGGAGCGTATATTCCGAGGGTTGGGCGAACGGCTATGAGGAGGCGAAGCACTTTTATGAAGTGAACGGCCATCTGGATGTGCCGGGCGGCTATGTCACGGAAAGCGGGTTTACGTTGGGCAGCTGGATCGCAGCACAACGACAGGCACGAATGGGGCAGTATGGCCGCACACCTCTGACAAAGGAGCAGCGCGCAAGGCTGGACAGCATCGGTATGTTGTGGGAAACCCGGAAGGAACGGACATGGCAGCGGGCCTACGAGGCGGCCAAAACCTACTATGCACAAAACGGCAACCTGAGCATGCCCGTTCGCTACGAAACGCCTGACGGCATCCGGCTGGGCGAGTGGGTCTTCCGGCAGCGGCAATGTTGGAAAAACGGCGGACACACGGATGCGAAACGCTATGAAAAGCTGAGGGAAATCGGCTTGTTTTCCTCAAAGCCTGCCGCCAAACAGGCGAGACGTGGAACGGAAACGGAGGAGCGAGTGGCCCATGGCGGCGCATAGCGGCATGCCTGTTTACCGGCAGGCGGATGCACCATAGCAAAACGCGATGGGGGGACAGGATCCAAAAAGGCGGAAAGGAAGGATGGAATGCCCAAGGCGAGCCGCCGTAAGATCGATTATAACGGAAAATACGATGCAGCGAATTACAAAATGGTTGTAATCCGACTGAAAAGAGATTCAGATGTGCTGGATGCACTGGAAAAGCGGCTGAAGGGGACGGGCATGACAAAGTCGGAATACATTCGTGCGGCGCTGGAAGAGATGACCGGGCAGCACGGTGAGGCAAAGAGGGAATAGGATGCAGAAAAAAACAGAGGAGCAGAAAGATCCATATCAGAGCATTACCGTGAAGCTGCGCCGGGATGCCGCATTTACGGCGAGTCTGGAAGCGTTGTGTGGAGAGCGTGGCGTCAGCCTGCCTGCGCTCGCACGGGAGGCGCTCATCGGCAAGCTGAGGCGGGAAGGGTATTTAAAAGAAGAAGAGCGATCCACGGCCCTGATAAACAAAGCACTGCGGGTATACGGCATCCAGGACAATCCGGAAGAAGGCGGAGGGCAGAAACCCGCATCGAACCGGAGAACAACGCCGCAGGAGCGGATCAGAGCCGTCTGCTTCTGCCTGGAGCAGGGAGGAAATTATGCCGCCGCGGCAAAGGCGTGCGGCGTGAGCTACGCGCAGATTTATGACTGGATGAAACGATACAGGGAACGGGGGCTTGCGGGCCTGGAATTTACACGCGGCAGCCGTATGCCTGAAGGGAAGATGACACAGGCACAGAGGATGGAAGCAGCGGTTCGGCTCAGGCAGGCAGAAGCAGCGGGGCAGGAGGCACACCGGGCGCTGTGCCGGACTTTGAGCGCGCTGGAGTGGGGCGAGGTTCGGGCCTCAGGCGCCGGAGAGGAAGGCTGAGGAATGCGGTGTTCGGTGATCATCCCCACACGGAATGCGGGGGAGCAGATCGTCAGCCTGCTCGGCGCGCTGGCCAGCCAGAGCGTGAAGCCGGAGGAAATCCTTGTGGTGGATTCCCAGTCGGACGACGGCACGCAGGAACGTGCACGCCGGGCAGAGGGTGTGCGCGTGGTATCCATCAGGCGAGACGATTTTGACCACGGCGGCACACGGGATATGGCGCTGCGGATGACCCGGGGAGACATTGCGGTCTTCATGACACAGGACGCACTGCCCGTAGAGGAAGACTGCCTGGCGCATCTGCTGGCGCCTTTTGAGGATACGCATGTGGCGGTCGTGGGAGGACGGCAGATTGCCCGGCCGGATGCGAGGCCGTTTGAAAAACGGGTGCGCGCATACAACTATCCGGATGCAGACCGGAAGTGGGATCAAAGCGCTGTCGGGCGCATGGGTGTGCGCGCGTTTCTGATTTCGAATGTATGCGCGGCTTACCGACGCACGGCCTATGAAGCAGTGGGCGGGTTTGACCACCCGATCCTTACCAACGAGGATATGCTGATCACGCAGAAGTTTCTTGAGGCCGGATACACGGCAGCTTACAGCGCGCAGGCAGCGGTCTACCATTCGCATCGCCTGACATGGAGGCAGGAATACAGGCGCAATTACCTCATCGGTCGGACCCTCAGACGCTACGAAGAACGTTTTTGTCATGCCAGAGAGATGGGGGAAGGCCTCGCTCTGTTCCGGCACGTGACAGGTGAGCTGATGCGGGAAGGGCAGATTGCGGAAGGAATGGCCTTTGCGGCGAACTGTGCGGCCCGCCTGCTGGGCAACCGGATGGGCCGGCTGCGGGAGACGGAAATCATAAGGACGGAAGGAATCGCGGATGAGCACGGAGAGCGTGGAGATTCTGCTGGCAGCGTATAACGGATCGAAATACATCCGTGAGCAGATGGACTCCATTTTGAATCAGACGGATACGCGCTGGCATCTGACGGTTTCAGACGACGGATCTACAGACGGCACGTTATCGATTCTGGATGCTTACGCGGCGCAGTTTCCCGAAAAGATATCCGTATACCGTTCGGGTATACGCTTTGGCAATGCGAGGGATCACTTTTTCCGTCTGATGCAGCAATGCGAAGCGCCATGCATGATGTTCTGCGATCAGGATGACGTCTGGCATTCCGACAAGGTGAAAAAGACACTGGACGCACTGCAGAGTGCGCAGGAGCGATGGGGCACACAGATGCCGCTGCTGATCTTTTCCGATCAGACGGTGACGGACGAGGAGCTCAACCCCATCGCGCCGTCGTTGATGCGATACCAGAGGCATTATTGTGAGGAATTTGACTACCGCAGCATCTTGATGCAGAACGTGGTGACCGGCGGCGCGATGATGATTAACCGGACATTGGCAGATCTGGCCATGAAATGCTGCGATACGTCCGGCATAATCCTGCACGACTGGTGGTTGGCAGCGGTGGCGGCTCGGTTTGGGCGGATCCTCTATATCGACGAGCCGCTGGGCATGTACCGCCAGCACGGGCACAATAGCGTGGGCGCGAAGGACGTGGGGAGTGCCGGGTAT
>DVMG01000204.1 GCA_018715105.1 Candidatus Ventricola intestinavium | reverse complement strand
GGGCAGTGGATGATCGCGCTCTTGTCCAGGCGATACTCAACCTTACCGGCTTTGATCTCGGCGATGGCCTTGGCCACATCCATGGTAACGGTGCCGCTCTTCGGGTTCGGCATGAGGCCCTTGGGGCCGAGCACACGGCCCAGGCGGCCGACAACGCCCATCATGTTCGGCGTTGCGACGACAACGTCAAACTCAAACCAGTTTTCACCCTGGATTTTAGCGACAAGCTCCTCCGCGCCCACATAATCCGCGCCGGCAGCCTCCGCGGCCTTGGCCTGATCGCCCTTGGCGAACACGAGCACGCGCACCTTTTTGCCAGTGCCGTTGGGCAGCACCACCGCGCCGCGCACCTGCTGGTCGGCCTGGCGGGGATCCACGCCCAGACGGACGGAGATCTCCAGCGTCTCGTCGAACTTGGTCTTGGCGGTCGCGAGCGCGAGCTTCACGGCCTCGTCCGGATCATACAGCTTGCTGCTCTCGATGAGCTTGAGGCTCTCGGCATACTTCTTGCCATGTTTCATTGTCTTGTTCCTCCTTGTGGTACAAACGGCGCCATGTCCTCCCACAGTTTCCAGCCCGCCTCACGCGGGCCGCTTCGCGCGGACGCGCCGCGCTTGACACAATCCTTCCCGCGGGCCATGCCCGCTGCCGGATCAGGCGTCGGCGACGGTCACGCCCATGGAGCGGGCGGTGCCCTTGACCATGCTCATCGCAGCCTCGATGCTGCCAGCATTGAGGTCGGGCATCTTTTTCTCGGCGATTTCACGCACCTGCGCCATCGTCAGCTGGCCGACCTTGCTCTTGTTCGGCTTACCGCTGCCGGATTCAATGCCCAGCGCCTTTTTGATGAGCACCGGAACCGGGGGCGTCTTGGTGATGAACGTAAAGGAGCGGTCGGAATAGACGGTGATGACGACCGGAATGATCAGGCCGACGTCGTTCTTCGTGCGCTCGTTGAACTCCTTGCAGAAGCCCGGAATGTTGACGCCGTGCTGGCCGAGCGCCGGGCCGATGGGCGGGGCAGGATTGGCCTTGCCGGCCTGCACCTGCAGCTTGATCATGCCAGTAACTTTCTTAGCCATGGTATTAAACCTCCTAAATCTGTGGTCACGCGGAACGGATCGTTCCTCCCACGCCCGGCCGCCGCCCTGCGGCTGCGCCGGGCCTCAGCCCGCCTGAAAGGCGGGCATTCCCAACAACCGGGGGAAACCCCGGGGTTGTCCATGTTCAGTCCGGCAGGCGCTTTTACAGGCGCTCCACCTCCGAGATATCGTATTCCACCGTCGTCTTTCTGTTGAGGATTTCGATGGAAACCTTGACCCGGTGTTCCTCGGCGTTAATCTCTTCGACCGTGCCGATGGCGTTTTCCACGCTTCCGGTCTTGATGCGCACGGAGTCGCCGACCTCCAGGTCGATGCGGATGGTGCCCTGGCAGCTGGTCATCCGCTCATATTCCTCGTCCGTCAGCGGAATGGGTTCGCTTCCCGGGCCCACAAACCCGGTCACGCCGCGCGTGTTGCGCACGATATACCAGGTCTCCGTCGTCTTGATCATCTTGACCAGGACATAGCCGGGAAACAGCTTGTGTTGAATGGTGTGGGGCTTGCCATTGCGGATCTCGACGACTTCCTCCACCGGCACGGTGACATCCTGGATCAGGTCGCCCATGCCGTTGTTTTCCACCGTCTTGACCAGATCGCTGGCGACTTTGTTTTCATAGCCCGAATAGGTATGCACGACATACCATAGGGCCTTCTCATCCGTCATGCCAACCCTCCTGTCCATCGTCCCTTACAGCGCGATGAGCTGCTTGACCAGGAAGGAAGATGCGGTATCCAGAAGACCGACGATGAGCGCCAGAATCACGACAAAGCCGATCACGACGATCGAATAGTTGATGAGATCTTTTCTGGACGGCCATGCGACCTTCTTGAGCTCCGCCGCCATGTTCTTGAATGCGGCCGAAATGCGGCCGGGCAGCGCGGCAATCCAGTTTTTCGCGCGGGTGAAAAAGCCCGGCTTGTCCGCCTTCTTCACGCCCTTGTTTTCAGACATCTCTTTCACATCCTTGTCCGTCTTGCCGCGATGATTAGCGGGTTTCCTTATGAACCGTATGCTTTTTGCAGAAACGGCAGTATTTGCTCATTTCAATACGGTCGGGATTATTGCGCTTATTCTTCATCGTGTTGTAATTGCGTTGCTTGCACTCCGTGCAGGCCAGCGTGATCTTCACACGCACACCGGCAGCAGCCATACAAGACACCTCCTTCTAAAAGGCAGGCTTCCTGCGCCTGCCAAACATGCGTTGCTATTGTACACCCGGCGGCACAGGCTTGTCAATCATTTTTTTGCATTTTTTTTGAATACGCCCCATGAACTCCGTTTTTCTTTCGTTTTCTCCCGTTTTCTCATTTTTTCGTTTAATCCGTTGAGATATGCTTTGAAAAAAGGAGGAGCGATCCCGCGTTTTTCCCATTGGGCGCGCAAAAAGCGGGGGCTTGAGGCCCCCGCTCCTGTTCCTCTTGCGAAGACGGCCGGTCACTGCACCGTGATGGTCACGGTTTCCTCAACCGGGATCACGCCGTCGTCAAGCGTAAAGGTGATCTCATATTCGCCGGCAGCGGCCGGGGTGAAGGTGAGGGTGTGGGTTTCCGCGTCGAAGCTGGCGCCTTCCGGCAGGTTCTGCGCGCCGTAAACAAGGCCCTCATCCAGCGCTTCGATCACGGCCTCCGGCTGCTCCAGGGTAGTCCGCACGCCGTTGGCCGGGTTGCGGGCGGATACGGTGAGCGTAAGCGTCTCGCCGACGGCTACGCTCTGATCCCCGATGTGCTCAAAATACGGGCGGTGCACGGTCAGCGGCAGCTCATAATCCTCGGTGGCCACATCGAACGTATAGCCGTTTTCCGGGATCGGCAGGCGCATATCCGGATAGAGCGAATCAGCCGGCGTGCCCGGTGCGGGCGCATCCACCGTCACCGTCTCGCTGCTCAGACCGCCGAGCTCAATGTTCTCGTTGGTCGTGGCAAAGTAAGGCTCATTGGGCACATACTCGTTGCCCGTGCTGCGCTTGTAGTTGTTGTCAACCAGCACGACGGCATTCACGCCGTCCGCCATCATGGCGCTCACGGAGGCAAACGCCGCGTTGGCCACGTCGTCCAGCACGATCGCCGGACGCGTATCCTCGACGATGTAGGAGAAATTCACGTTTTCAAGCGTCAGGCCGTCCACGTGGCGGGCATACATCGCGTATGCCGGCAGGATGCCCAGGATGCTCGGTTCGGGATACTCCGCCACCATCTCCGGCACGTTGTAGGGATCATCCACCCAGCTGGCGGTTTCCCGATCCCAGGAAACGCGCGGCAGCAGGCTCTCCGTCTTGCTGAAGAACGTGTTCACCAGCCACGGCACGCTCTGCACGCTCGGCGCAGAGCCGCTCTGCGTGTACACCCAGTAGGTGCCCACCTGGCGCTGCTCGGTCGCCTCGGTGAGCGAGAGGCCGCCGCGGTATGTAACGTCGATGTCGCGAAGAATCACATTTTCGATCCTGCTGTCCACCAGGCCGGCCAGCAGGATGGGATAGCGCGGGTCAACGTTGTTGATCGTGACGTTGCTGATCTCGATGTTGCGCACGGAAGCGATGTTTTCCGCCGCGGTCGCGTTGGCGTAGTAGACAAGATCCTCCTGCGCCACTTCCTGATCCAGATCCGGCACGTAGAGCTGCTGCTCCTCATCCCACTGATACAGATAATACTTGCCGTCCACCTCGGCGACATTGGCGTTGTTGACGCGCGCCGGATCAGCGGGGTCCACCACGTTAAAGGAGGAGACGCCGTCCACGCTGACGCTCAGCGTCTTGTTGTAAGAGGGGCTGTAGCGCGCGACAGGATACGTCTGGTATTCCTCCGTGTTGGGCAGAACCCAGCCGCTGTTATCCAGGCGCACATCATTCTGGGCGTTGATGGCCTGCTCGGTGGTGTGGCCGGTCACGGGATAGCGGGCACGGTCGCCCACGCGGATAAAGATTGGCGAGGAGGACACGTTGTCCATCTCGCAGTCGGTCAGGACGACATTGGTCAGGTCGCTGCCGTCCACCGCCTCCAGGCAGAAGCCGCGGGAGCGCTCAAACTTGACGCGGGTGATGGTCACCGTGTCAAAGCCGCAGGTGGATTCTGTGCCGAACTTGATGCGGGCCGTGGGGCCGCAGGCATCGGTGGCCACGATTTTGTCGGTGGTATAGGTGCCCGCGATGACAGAGCCCGCGTCATAGCCGCTGACCACGCAGTCTTCAATGAGCACGTTCTTGGTGGGCATAAAGATGCCCGCGCCATAGGACGCCTTGAGCACGATGGCATCGTCCGTCAGAGAATTGAAATGGCTGTTGCGCACCGTCACATTCTGGGTGCAGTCGATGTTATAGGCATCGCGGTTGGTGTCCACAATCAGGCCGTCGACCGTCATGTTGTTCACGCCTTCGGCGATGATGGCAAAGTGCCCGCCGTTGAGGATGCGGATACCGTCGAGCACCACGTTTTCACAGCGCACCAACGCGATGGCCTTGTTGCCATACCAGGTGCCGTTGTGGCCCCGGTCCGTGCGGTTTTCCGGGTTGGAGGGATCGCTTCCGGAGAGCACGTTGATCAGCGTGCCGCTGTCATCCATATAGCTGCCGTCGATCAGGCCCTCGCCGTAGATCATGATGTCCTTCATATCCGCGGCATAGAACAGGCTGTTGGCAAAATAGGTGTGGCCATGATCCTGCAGGCCCGCATAGAGGTTGACTTCCGGCTCGTCGTAGTTGCCGCCTTCTCCCTCCATGGTCTGCTCGCCGCTTCGGTTGTACATGTCCGTGCGCGCCGCGCGGATGATGCCGCCCTCGTCGATGCGCACATTGACGCCGCTCTGCAGGCGGATGGTATACGTTTTAAAGTCGCCCTCCGGCACCACAACGGTGCCGCCGCCGGCTTCCGCGGCCGCCTCAATGGCGGCGTTAATCGCCTCGGTGTTGGCCACCGGGTCGCCCTCCGACACCGCGCCGTATTCGGTGATATCAAAGAGCTTGTCCTCCTTGAGCAGGTCAGCCTTTTCGATGGTGCTGCCCGTCGCTCTGGGGATTTCGTTGGTCGCTTCCTCAGAAATGCCTGACACAGGGGCGATCAAAAGCCCCGCGCAGAGCACCATGGAAAGCAGTCTGTGCGTGCGTTTCATGGTTTTCCTCGCTTTCTCCATGGACGGTTTTTGACTGGCGCGGATCCTCGCTCCCGCACCTGTTGATTCGTATTTTATGATCATTACAAAAGAAATGTCAAGCGTATGGTTCATATTTATACATAAATTTAATGGGCAAACTGATCCGTTCCAATTCCCTGTGTTTTAAAGGATTTCACAATTGTTCTCCATGAAAATGAAACGAATCCCCTTTCTATCTGAAAAAAATGGACGATGGCCTTTTCCCGGCATGGCATTCCCGGATCGTGTTTTTCTGCCCGCGGGCAGCGGCGCGGCCTCCCCTCTTCCGCTTTTGCCTTCGGCCCTTTACAACATGCGCTTTGCGTGCTATCCTTTTCAGCAGAAGGGAAGGGGGAGCCGTATGGCACAAAAGCGAAAAACCGGCACGCTGTCCACGCTCTTTTTCAGCATGCTGTCGATCAGCGCCTTTACATTTGGCGGCGGCTTTGTCATCGTCACCTTTATGAAGCGAAAATTTGTGGACGAGCTTCATTGGCTGAGCGAAAGCGAGATGCTCGATATGACCGCCCTGGCCCAGTCCGCGCCGGGCGCCATTGCCGTCAACGCAGCCATCCTCGTGGGATGGCGGGCCGCAGGCTTTGCCGGCATGCTCATGGCTGTGCTGGGCACCATTCTGCCGCCCATGCTCATCCTGAGCGTGATCTCGTTTTTCTATGCCTCTTTTGCCGCCAACCCCTGGGTGGCCGGGGTGCTCAGGGGGATGCAGGCCGGGGTGGCGGCCGTCATTCTGGATGTCGTGTGCGATCTTGGCGGGGATGTGCTGGCCGGGCGCAGCCCCGTGCATATCGCCGTCATGGTGTGCGCGTTTCTTGCCGCATGGGTGTTTGGCATGAGCGTGGTCTACATCATTCTGGCCGCAGCGGGGGTAGGCATTGCCCTTGCGATGATCCAGAGCATCCGGAAGCGGGGGAAGGGGAATCCGGCATGATGTCTGATCTGTTTTTCAGCTTCCTGCAGATTGGGCTTTTGAGCATTGGGGGCGGCTATGCAGCCATTCCGCTGATTCAGGGGGAGACCGTCCTGCGTCACGGTTGGCTGACTATGCAGGAATTCACCGATCTGGTCACCATCGCCGAGATGACGCCGGGCCCCATTGCCATCAACTCCGCGACATTCGTCGGCCTGCGCGTGGCGGGCCTTCCCGGCATGCTGACCGCCACGCTGGGCTGTATCCTCCCTTCCCTGATCCTTGTATCGCTGCTGGCATGGATTTACGGCAGGTATCGCAGCATGGCTGCGCTCAAGAGCGTTCTGGACAGTCTGCGGCCCGCCGTGGTCGCGCTGATTGCATCGGCGGGGCTGGATATCCTGCACACGGTCGCCTTTGGAGGCGAGGCCGCTTCCCCCGCGCATGGGCAGGGGGCGGACATTTGCCTCTTTGCCGCGGCCTTTTTCATCCTGCGGCGGCTGAAATGGAATCCCATCCTGGTCATGTCGCTGTGCGGGGCGGCGGGGCTGGCCCTCACTCTCCTTGCGGGCGGCTCCTGACGGAGTTCTGCGGTTAACATGAGGCTTGAACAGATGAATTCAAACACGAAACCGAATCGGCAGGAAATGGAGCTTTTGTGCAAAGCTGCGCAGCTGATGCTTGAAAATGGGAGCGAAACCTATCGTGTGGAGGAAACCGTGCTGCGCATGGCCCGCGGCCTTCGCCATGAGCACACAAGCATCGCCGCATTTCCCACGTCCATCTTCGTGGAGGTGGATGGGTGCACGCATGTGCGCCGCATCAGCCGCAGGGGCACCAACACGATGCGCATCGCGCAGGTCAACGAAATTTCCCGGCGCGTGGAGCATGGCGACATGGATGCTCAGGCGGCCATGCAGGCGCTTGACGAGGCGGCCAGGATGCCCGGCGTCCCGCAGCGCACCCTGGTTTTCAGCTATGCGCTGGCAGCGGCCTCTTTCAGCCTGCTCTTTGGCGGGGATGCGGGCACCTTTGCAGCCGCATTTTTCATCGGCATGCTTGTGCAGGCCGTGCAGCCCCTTTTGATCCAAGGGGAGATGGGCGCGCTTTTTGGCAACTTTGCCGGCGGCCTGCTCACCGCTGTGCTGGCTCAGGCGCTTCACGGGCTGATTCCCTATGGGAGCGTCAACGCGGCCATCACCGGCGGCATCATGCCCCTGCTCTCCGGGCTGCTGATGACCACGGCCGTGCGGGATACGATGTATGGCGATCTGATCTCCGGCATGGCGCGGGCGCTTGAAGCGCTGCTGCTGGCCGCCTCTGTGGCCCTTGGCGTGTACACGGGCCTCAAGCTGGCGGCCATGATGGGAGGGATGCTGCTGTGATCCGCTCTCTTCTCACCGGCGCCATCGGTGCGTTTGGCGGCACGCTGGCCTATACCTTTTTGCTCAACGCGCCGCGGAAGACCCTTCTTCCCGCATCGCTGACCGGGGTGGCGGGATATGTGCTCTATCTGCTGCTGGATGGGCTTGGCTGCAGCATGATCTTCAGCTATTTCCTGGCCACGGCGGCGGTTTCCGCCCTCTGCGAAATCGAGGCCCGCGTCATGCGCATGCCATCCACCATCTTTCTGCTCAGCGCGCTTGTGCCCCTTGTGCCCGGATACACGTTTTACAGCGCGATGCTCGCCCTGGTTGAAAACAACGGAATGCTGGCCGCTTCCGAGGGGCTGAAAGCCGTGCAGATTGTGGCGTCCATCGCCGTGGGTGCGGCCGTCACATCGGGCTGCTTCCGGGCTCTTTCGCGGCGTCGGCGCGCACATGGCACCCCAAGGCGCTGAATCATGCGCATTTTGGGGCCGCGCATCCCCCGATTTTTTGGGGAAAACAGCCTTTGAATCCCTCCGCAAATAGTGATATCATGATAAGCATAAAGGGGACGGCCATCGGACGTGCCGTCCCCCTCTGTTTCTTCAAACGCATCATAAAACGCATCACGGCAAGGAGGGGTTTTCATGAAACGCATTCAGCAGGCGTGCATCTGCCAGACGCTGCACTTCATGCTCAAGGAGGACGTCGCGCACGAGGATGCCGTCCGGCAGGTCGCCATCGAGGTTCGCCGCTATAAAGACGGTCTTAAAAACCACGGAATCAAGCATCGCATCCTTGAGGAAACCACCCGGCCGGACGGCTCTGTGATCCTCAGGATCATCAAGCAGTATAATCAGAGCCCTGTCGGCGATTATCTTGACTAAGCAGCGGGAGGGAAGATCATGAGCCTGCCCACCTTTTCGCTGCATCATTCGCAGCCTTCTTCCGTTCCCGTGCATCTGCCTGAACAGGCGGCGGGCGCAGCGCCGCGCTTTCAGGCAGGCGACACCGTCATGCATCCTTCCGAAGGCGTGTGCCGGATCACGGCGCTGCGCCGCATGCACTTTGGCACGGACGCGGATCGTCCCTATTATGTCCTCAAGCCCGCCCTGGAGAGGAGTTCTTCCACGGTTTATCTGCCCGTGGAACGCGGCAACGCCGTTTTGCGCCGTCTGTTGAACGCAGAGGAGGCGGAGGCGCTGATTGAGCAGAGCGTGCACATGCCCAGCACATGGGTGGAAGACGGCAAACAACGCAAAGAAGCCTTTTCCCAGATGATTGCCCAAGGGGATTATGCGCGCCTTCTGCGCATGACGCAGGACATCCGTGCGCACAGCGCCGCGCGCATCGCGGCCGGGAAAAAGCCCTGCACGGCGGATGAGACGCTCCTGTCCGAGGCCGAGCGCCTTGTGCATCAGGAATTTTCCCATGCGCTCGGTCTTTCCATGGAGGAGACCGCGCAGTATCTTCAGCGCCGCCTGAGTCCGCTCGCCGGGCGATCCTAACAGGCCGCCAGCGCGCCCCGCAACACAAAAAGCAGCCTTTTCTCCCCTTCAAAGGGAAAGAAAAGGCTGCTTTTGTTCATCCGCTAACGTCTCTTCGGGCGTCAATCGTCTTCCCCGCTCAGCAGCGGCAGGTCATCCAGCGTATCCGCCGGCGCTTCGGATGCATCCTCCTGCGCGGCGGGCATCCCCTTGCCCAGCATCTCGGCACGCACGAGGCGCTCAATCTCCTGCGCCACCTGCGGGTTTTCCTTGAGGTATTTGCGGGTGTTTTCCCTTCCTTGGCCGATCCGCTGATCGCCATAGGAAAACCATGCGCCCGACTTGTGAATGATGTCAAGCGCCACCGCATTGTCAAGCAGGCTTCCCTCGCGGCTGATGCCCTCTCCATAGAGGATGTCAAACTCTGCCGTGCGGAAAGGCGGGGCAACCTTGTTTTTGACAATCTTGGCCTTTGTGCGGTTTCCCACCACGGTGGATCCATCCTTGAGCTGCTCCCCGCGGCGGATGTCGATGCGCACGGACGCATAGAACTTGAGCGCCCGGCCGCCCGGCGTCGTCTCCGGATTGCCGTACATGACCCCCACCTTCTCGCGAAGCTGGTTGATGAACAGGCATGTGGAATTGGTCTTGTTGATGATGCCGGTCAGCTTGCGCAGAGCCTGGCTCATCAGCCTGGCCTGAAGGCCGACAAAGGATTCCCCCATTTCGCCGTCAATCTCCGCTTTGGGCACCAGCGCGGCCACCGAATCGATGACCACGATATCAATCGCGCCCGAGCGCACGAGCGCCTCGCAGATCTCCAGCGCCTGCTCACCCGTATCCGGCTGGGAGACATAGAGCTGATCCACATCCACGCCGAGCTTGCGGGCATACACGGGATCAAGCGCGTGCTCCGCATCGATAAACGCGGCCACGCCGCCCATCTTCTGCGCCTCCGCCACCACATGCAGCGCCACCGTCGTCTTGCCGGATGACTCGGGGCCGTAAATCTCCACAACACGCCCGCGCGGCAGGCCGCCCACGCCCAGCGCCATATCCAGATCCAGGCATCCGGTGGGAATCACCTCAATGTCGCGCACATTGCGGTCGCCCATGCGGATGATCGCACCTTTGCCAAACTGTTTTTCAATGCCCGCCAGCGCCATATCCAGCGCGCGCTTTCTTTCATTGGCATCCTCCAGGACATTCACCGATTTGGATGCCTTTTTGCTCTTGTCCGCTGCCATGCTCGTTCCTTTCCGGGGAAACCACCCTGTTCCCCTGCGAGATCCTAGAAAACCGAGGGAAATCCCTGATACACCTGATGCCATTGAAAGGCTGCCCACGCGCACAGGCCCGCCTCCCGAAAGGGGCCGTCTTCAGCCGGCCCTTCATGTCGCCGCTGTTTCCGCCAGCGCGGCCCGCCTTATCATATCCAGCGCGCGCAGCGCAGAAAGCTCACGAATGCGCGCGCGGCTGCCTCCCAGCAGGAGGCGCTCCACGGATACCCCCTGGGCGCACGCGCAGGCGACATACACAAGGCCTACCGGCTTTTCGGGCGTTCCGCCTCCGGGGCCGGCGATGCCCGTGGTCGCCACGGCGATATCCGCGCCGCTTTCCTTCCTCAGCCCCTGCGCCATCTCGCGTGCCGTCTGCTCACTGACGGCGCCATAGGCCCGAAGCGTTTCGGGCCTGACTCCGCAGTAGCGCACCTTTGCCTCGTTGGCATAGGTCACATGCGCCTCGCGCAGCACCGAGGAAATGCCGGGATAATCCACCAGTTTCGCCGCCACAAGCCCGCCCGTGCAGCTTTCCGCCGTGGATACTGTGAGCCCGCGCGAGACAAGCAGCTCGCCCACGATCTCCTGCATGGTGGTTTCGCTGCTGGGTGTGACCGCGTACACGCTGCTTCCCAGCACGCCGCAGATCTCGGATACCACCGGCTCCACGAGGGCAAGAGCCTGTTCTTCGCTCTCGGCGCGTGCCGTCACGCGCAGCTGAACCTGCCCCGTCTGGCAATAGGGGGCCACGGTCACGCCGCCCTCCGCCTCGATCCATCGGGCGCACAGCTGCGCCACCTGGGATTCGCCCATGCCATAGATGCGGATATAGCGCGAGGCGATGCAGCCGCCCGTCATCCCGGCGAGCCGGCCGTAAACCTGGCTGTCAAACATCTGCTCCATCTCAGCCGGCGGGCCGGGCAGCTGCACGACGATCTTGCCCCCGTGAAGGAGCATGCAGCCCGGCGCAGTGCCGCATGCGTTGGGCAGGATGACGGCCCCGCGGGCAAACATCGCCTGCTTGCGGTTGTTGAGCGTGCACGTCCGCCCCGTGCGCGCAAAGTATGCGTCAATGGCGGCCCAGCTCGCCTGGTCAAACTCCATCGGCAGGCCGAAATAGTCCGCGACGATCTCCTTGGAGAGGTCATCCTGCGTGGGGCCCAGGCCGCCGGTTGTGATCACCAGATCGCTGCGTGAAAGCGCAAGCGCGAGCGCCTCCCGCATGCGGCCGGGATTGTCCCCCACCGTCTGATGATAATAGACCGATATGCCCAGGCTCTGCAGGCGGCGCGAAAGAAACTGGGCGTCCCCGTTTACGATCTGCCCCATCAAAAGCTCGGTTCCGATGGCGACAATTTCCCCGATCATCTCTACCTGGCCCCTCCCAACACAGCACGATTCTGCCAGACATATTCGCACATGGAATACAGCGTCATCCCCGCCGTGACCAGCGTGAGCACGCCGGCCAGCAGCCCGCCGTCTGAAATGGTGAGCAGCATCACAAGCAGCATCTGCAAAACCGTCTTGATCTTGCCGCTCATCCCCGCGGCAATCACGCAGCCCTGCTCCACAGCGCAAAGCCGCAGGCCGGATACCACGAATTCCCGCGCGATGAAGAGGATGCAGGCCACCACGTTGAGCCGCCCCATCGCGGTGAGCATGATGAACGCCGTGTGCGTGAGCAGCTTGTCGGCAATGGGGTCCATGAACTTGCCGAAATTGGTGACCAGGTGATCGCGCCTGGCAATCCTGCCGTCCAGCATGTCCGTCAGCGAAGCGGCAAGGAACGTGAGAAGCGGCAGGACGCACAGGGCCGGGTCATCCTGAAACACCCACAAAAGCACCAGATACACCGGCACCAGCCCGATGCGTACAAGCGTGAGCCGGTTGGGCAGGTTCAAAGAGGCAAAGGCTCCAAGCGCTGCCTTCCATGGATTCTGTTCGTTCATATGCGCTCCCCCATCAGGTCATAAGCCCGCGCGCCGGTGATGCGCACGGTCACAAACGAACCGGGTTCACACGGCACATCGGCATGAAAATAGATGTTGCCGTCTGTCTCCGGCGCTTCAAACTCGCTGCGGCCCACATAGCGGTTGCCGCGCTTTTTTTCCACCAGCACGCGGCAGGTTGTGCCCACGCGCTTTTTATTCTGTGCAAGCGATATGCCGTGCTGAAGGGTCATCAGCGCGTCATAACGCGCCTGCTTGACCGCCTCATCAATCTGACCGGGCATCCGGGCCGCACGCGTGCCCTCCTCCGGGGAGAACATGAACGCGCCCATCCGGCCGAATTGCGTCTCCCGCACGAAATCCAATAGCTCTTCAAAGTCCGCATCCGTTTCCCCGGGGAAGCCGACCATCAGCGTCGTGCGCAGCATCATGCCGCGCTCCCTGAACATGCGGCACACCATGCGGATGTGTTCGGCGGTATCGGTGCGGTGCATATCCCTGAGAAGATGAGGGCTGATGTGCTGCATCGGCAGGTCGAGGTATTTGCACACATTGTCATGCCGGGCGATGACATCCAGCAGCCGGCCGTCCACCCTTTCGGGATAACAGTAAAGCGTGCGCAGCCAGCAAACGCCCTCGATGGCCGCAATCTCTTCAATCAGCTCCGGCAGGCGGCTGCTTCCCCCCTGGTCGGTGCCATACCGCGTGGTATCCTGCGCGATCAGGGTGAATTCGCGCACACCCCTGTCCGCCAGAGCACGCACTTCGGAAAGGATGTCCTCCTTGGGACGGCTGCGGTACCGGCCGCGGATCATCGGGATCGCGCAATAGGAACACCAGTTGTCGCATCCCTCGCCAATGCGCACATAGGCGCTGTAGGGCGGGGTGGTGAGCACGCGGCCAAATTCAAAGAACGTGCCGTCGTCATCGATGTAGACCGGACGCGCGCCGGCATCCGCTTCCCGGATGGCCTGATCCAGCTTCTGATATTCATTGACGCCCAAAATGGCGTCCACCTCCGGCATCTCCTCGCGGATGGCCTCCGGATAGCGCTGCGCGAAGCATCCCGTCGCCACAAGCAGGCGGCACCTGCCGCTCTTTTTATATTCCGCCATCTCAAAAAGCGTGGAGATGGCCTCCTCCTTGGCGGACTGGATAAAGCCGCACGTGTTGACGATGATGACCTCAGCTTTTGCCGGGTCTGAGACAATCCTGTAGCCGCGTTCCCTGAGCACGCCAAGCATCTGCTCGGAATCAATGCGGTTTTTGCTGCATCCCAGTGAGATCAGCCCAACTGTTGTAGACAAATTTGCGCTCCTTTGCTCCTGTCGATCCGTAATCCGTGTTACGCGCCGCCTTCCGGCACGGCCGCATCCCCCGCCGCGTTGATCAAGGCCCTGCCATCCTCAAAAGCCAGAATCTGATACCCTGCCTCATCGGCGTATACGATGTGCGCCTCGTCATAATAGGGCAGCCTTGAAACCTCTTCATAGGGGTTGATCAGCACAAATATCCTGCCGGACGGCAGCAGCACATGGTCGGTCTCCTGCAGCTTATCATGGGGTTCCAGGGTTTCCATGCTGTTTACCGTCCACATCTCAATACGGCCATTGGAGAGTTCTGTCAGTACATTGGCATACCAAAACGTGGTAATCCCCTGCGTATAGCCCTGCTCGACCAGCCAGTCGCTGACCTCCACCAGATGACGGTCCGCGCGCGGAGGATTCTTGATAAACCGCATCACCGTTGCCGTGCTGCAGCAGACGACCATGGCCAGAGCGCAGACCGCCAGCCCCTTTCGCGCATGCGCCAGGCGAAGAGGGATGTTCTGCCCCGCAGCCGATACGACAGCCACAGCCAGCGGCACAACGGGCAGCCAGTAACCGCCGTTGACATCCTGGCTGTCGTTCAGGCAGGAAAATGCGATTCCATCCACAATCATGCAGGATAGAAATACCCCCAGGATAAGACCATGCTGTCCTTTCAGCTGCGCATGGCGGCGTATTAAAAACCCTGTTGAGAACAGCAGCGCTCCCATCAGCACAAAGCTGGCCACGTTCAGCAGGCCAATCGGCCGAAAGAGAGGAACCGTCCCGCTCAGCGTCCGCTGAAAGCCATCCACCTGATAGCCAAACAGCACCAGAAAATCCGACCATCTTTCAAGAAGGAGATCCACATTCAGATTGGTCCATATTCTTCCATTGTAGCTTCTGAAATGATACCGTGCCGCCAAAACCGTGATATTGATCAGATAGCCTGCGACAGAGGAGATAAACACCGCCCCCGCGGACGCCAACACGCGAACTTCCGGCACGCAAAGGGGCGGCTTGCCAAGCGGCGCTCTGTGCACGCGCACGGCAAGCACCGCCATCCCCGCCACGATAAGCGGAACATACAGATTCATCAGAATCCGGATTCCGTTGATCCCTGCGCAGAATCCGACGATCGCCAATGCAGCGATGCGCAGCCATGTCCGGCGAAGCGATCCTCCCGGCCAGGCCACGCGAACCAACAGCCCCATGCTCAGCAGCACAAAAATCATATGGACAAAATAATAGCCGCCGAAAACTCCCCAGAACATCTGCCAGAATCCAAACGGACAAAGCAATACGCCCGCTGCCAAAGGCGCGCTTTTACGCAGCCCCGCGCCATACGCAAAATACAGGTATGCCGCAGCCAGCAGGGCTGAAAGCAGGGCCTGCGCGAGCATGCGCGCCGCATGCCAGTGATCCGGAAAAATCCACAATCCCAGCTTGAAAAGCAGCTGCTGACAGAAGACACGCAGTTCATTGGAATAATACCAGTTGGCGCTCACCATTCCCCCTTCCCGGTTGAGGAGAGAGGCCAGCACCATTTCGGAAGCCATGTCGCTGTCAAGCAGGGTACGGCCGAAACACGCCATCAGAAAAATACCGGAAAGCCACGCGATTCCCAGCCAAATCCAGGGCAGAATCCGCCAAAGGCGGCTCTCTTCCCTGCTCCGCGCTGTTTCCTCTCTCTGCATCCGTATTTTTCCCCCTTTTCATGTAGCGGCGAACACAGGCGGCCGACCGGCTTGCATTTCGGTTTTTCCTATGTACTCGGATTTAGTATAGCACACAAACACGAAAATGGAAACACCATCATGCCTGTGCTTTGCCCCTCATGATACCACTTTTTGATCAAAATGAGCGCCTTGATTTTTTCCGGAGGACTTCCATCCCTGCATCTTCCCGGCGAAGGAAAGCGCAGCGCTTCGGTTCTCATGGTTTTTCACGCTTCTGCCTGACCCTGCGCACAAGCATGCCAAGAAGCCAGGCGATCAGCCGGTATGCCGAGTAGATCACAAAAAACACCAGCACGCCATACAGCCCGGCCACGATGTCGTCAAAATCCATGTTCCCCGTGCCGGTGATGCGCTGGCCGATCTCGATGGCGAAGCCCAGCACGGTCATCACCGTGAACACATAGATGAAAGACACGGCCGTAATGCTCCATCGCGCCAGGCGCCTGAACACAAAATGCACCATGAAAAAGAGGATCATGCCCAGGACAAACATCACGATAAAGTGCAGCTGCTTATCGCTGAGCGCAAGCTCAAAGCTGTCGTTGAGGTGCATCATGGATTCATGTATCTGCGCAATGATCATGGTTGCTTCATAGAGAATCGTTTCAAACACGTTGCATTTTCCTCCCATCCTCCATATCCTGCTCTTTATCGCTTTTTATCTTCTTTTTTGTTATGGAAATCCCTTTGCACCGCCTCGGCCTCGGGCGCCGGGCCGCAAGATTTACAGCGCTTCGCCGGGGATGCAGCCGGCATCATGCCGGTTTATCTTTTCTATTCGGTGTCCCCGCATCTTTGTGTTCTCACATCCCGGCCTGAGCATGAAAAGAGAAAAGGCGGGGAGAAGCCGCCTTCCGTCCGCGCAGGCAGCGCGGCCGCATCGTCTGTTCTTCTCCCCGTCTTCAGGCATCAGTACGCAATTTTCTTTTCGATATAGGCCACCAGGTCATCGATATGCACCTTGTCCTGTTCCATGGTATCGCGGTCGCGGACGGTCACAACGCCGGTTTCCAGCGTGTCAAAATCCACGGTTACGCACATCGGCGTGCCAATCTCATCCTGACGGCGGTAACGCTTGCCAATGGAGCCCGTCTCGTCATAGTCGACCATGAAATGCTTGGACAGCATGTCATACACTTCGCCGGCTTTTTCGCCCAGCTTGTTCTTCTGCAGCGGCAATACGGCGCACTTATAGGGTGCCAGCGCCGGGTGCAGGTGCATGACCACCCGTGTATCCCCGCCTTCCAGCTGCTGCTCCTCGTAGGCTTCGCACAGGAAGGCCAGCGCCGCGCGGTCCGCTCCCAGCGACGGCTCGATGACATAGGGGATCACCTTTTCACCGGTCGTTGGATTCAGGTATTCCATGCTCTTGCCGGACATGGTCTGGTGTGCCTTGAGGTCAAAATCCGTGCGGTCGGCCACGCCCCACAGCTCTCCCCAGCCAAACGGGAAGAGATACTCAAAGTCCGTCGTGGCCTTGGAATAGTGCGCCAGCTCTTCGGGCTTATGGTCGCGCAGGCGCAGATGCTCCTCCCGAATGCCCAGGCCCAGCAGCCACTGATGGCAGGCGTTGCGCCAATAGGCAAACCACTCCAGATCCGTGCCCGGCATGCAGAAAAATTCAAGCTCCATCTGCTCAAACTCACGGATGCGGAAGATAAAGTTGCCCGGCGTGATCTCATTGCGGAAGCTCTTGCCAATCTGGCACACGCCGAAGGGCAGCTTGCGGCGCGTGCTGCGCGCCACATTCTGAAAGTTGACGAAGATCCCCTGCGCGGTCTCCGGGCGCAGATAGATTTCACTGCTCGCATCCTCCGTCACGCCCTGGAAGGTCTTGAACATCATGTTGAATTTGCGGATCCCGGTGAAATCGTGCTTGCCGCACGTCGGGCAGGGGATATTCTTTTCGCTGATGAACGCCTCCAGCTGCTCGTTGCTCCAGCCGTCGGCCTCTATTTCCTCGCCATGGGCGCGGGCCCAGTCCTCGATGAGCTTGTCCGCGCGAAAGCGCGCCTTGCAGGCCCTGCAGTCCATCAGCGGATCGTTGAAATTGCCCACATGGCCGCTGGCCACCCAGACCTGCCGGTTCATCAGAATGGCGCAGTCAAGCCCCACATTATATTTGCTTTCCTGCACAAATTTCTTCCACCACGCGCGCTTGACATTGTTTTTGAATTCGACGCCCAGCGGGCCATAATCCCAGGAGTTGGCCAGGCCGCCGTAGATTTCCGATCCCGGAAACACAAAACCCCGCCCCTTGCACAGGGCGACGATCTTGTCCATCCTGTCATTTTGAACCTTTGCCATGGAAAACGCCTCACTTTCCCTGTTCTGCGGGGCTCGCGGGCAGCGCCCGTATCACACAAAACCGCGCGAAGGCGCCGCCCCCAATCCGCGCCCCTGCCGGATTCAAGGGACGAAAGGCATCCTTCCGCGGTTCCACCCTTGTTGGCGCGCCTGTGCGCGCCCACTTTTCTTTTTCATGCTTCTGCTCCGGGCTGCCAACCCCCTCATCGCCAATCGCATCGCTATCATACTAAAGAAAGGCCGCTTTGTCAAGCCTCCGCATGGATTTTATGCGTTCCCTCCCCTGCGCCTGGGCCGGTGCAGGGGGCGCCTGCCGCTCAGGCGCATCATGTGGGAGAGGCGCTCTCCTCCCCACAGCTGCACGCCGATGGAATCCGCCAGTTCATGCGCCGCACGGGTGAACTGGCCGGGGCACAGGACGGCCGCCACGTCGCAGCCGTAATACTGCGCGCCGGCAAAGGCCTCCTGCACGGCGGCGTTTCCCACCGCGCCCGCATAATTTTTGCACTGAATCGCGTACGTCCGGCCGTTGCGCACCGCGAGAATATCGATTCCCTGGTCACCGCTTGCGCGTGTCACCGTGACATGGCGAAAGCCGTTGTCCGAAAGCACCTGCGCCGCATAGGCTTCAAATTCCTCCCCCGTCAGCCGCAGGCAGCGCGACGCCCGGTTTCTGCGCCGCCCCAGCAGCCGCAGCAGGCGGCCAAAGGGCCACAGCAGGGCCCTCGCCGCCCCGCGCACAAGCGCAAGCAGGCCACGTCCGGCAAGCATCAGCAGCCTTCCCAAAAGCCGCAGCAGCGCCATGGCGCCCGCGGCAACGCCCTCCAAAATGCTGTCAATCAGCGTGAGCACACGATCCGACAGGCTCTTTCGTCTCTTTTTCCTCGCCAATCTCCGCGGCCTCCATGCCGCCGTTTTCCGTGTTCTTTGCGGATTCCCGGCTGTCCCTGTTTTCCTCGTCTTCCCGGCGGATGCGTTCCATCACCGCGCCGATCACCTTCTGCTGATGGCGGGTGAATTTTCGGCCCTCCAGATAAGCGTGGGCCATTTCGGGCCTGCGCCGCAGGGTGATGTAAAGCGATTCGCTCAGCTGCCAGTCCACAATATGCTGATGGTTGCCGTTTAAAAGCGGCTCCGGCACGGTTCGCCCCTCAAACTCCCGCGGTCGGGTATACTGGGGATATTCCAGCAGCCCGGAGGAAAAGCTCTCCGTTTGGGCGCTTTCTCCGCAGCCCAGCACGCCGGGCACAAGCCGCGCCACACAGTCCGTAAGCACCATCGCCCCCAGCTCGCCGCCCGTGAGCACATAATCTCCGATGGAGATTTCCTCGTCGATATACAGGTCGAGCACGCGCTGGTCGACCCCTTCGTAATGGCCGCACAGCAGGATCAGCTCTTCCTCCCCGGCCAGCTCCTCCGCCTTTTTCTGGGTGAGCGTTTCGCCGCGCGGGGAAAGATAGATGCGCCTGCCGGAAAAATGCTCCCCCTGTACGTCGCGCATCGCGTCGGCAATGGGCTGGGCCAGCATCACCATGCCCGCGCCGCCACCATAAGGGGCGTCATCCGTGTTGCGGTGCTTGTTTGCGGCATAATCCCGGATGTTGACCTCGCGGATTTCAAGCAGGCCGGCCTTTTGCGCGCGGCCGAGGATGCTCTGATGCAGCGGCGCAAACATCTCCGGAAAAATGGTCAGGATGGTGATTTTCATGGCTCCTCCGGTTCTTCGCCGGAGGGGGCGCCGCTCTCCTTTTCCGCGCCGCCCGGCAATAGCGTCATGCGCTGGCGCTCCAGCTCCTCGAGCACGGCATACATCCGCTCCTCCTGCGTGTCGATCTCAAGGATTTCGATCTCGCGCAGGGTGATCGTCTCCTCCTCCGCCTCCCGGCCGAAAAAGTCGAGCACCCGCAGCTTGAGCCGCAGGCCATTGGCCTCCGTCACGCGGCCCGTGATCATGTCGTCCCCGATGATGATGCTGACAATCTCGCGCCGTGCGCGGCATTCCAGCAGCACGCTGAGCAGCAGGTCGGTGTCTTCCGCAGGGGCATCGGTGAAGAAAAAGCGATGATGCTGCCCGTGATACGCCATGAGCATTGCCAGCCGCTGCTCATATTCCTCACCGGAGAGCACCTGAATCACATCCTGGTTGCGGCGCACGCGCCACCCGTCGATCTGCCCCCAGGGCGTGAGATCGCACATCAGCGTATGCTGGCCATCCACCGCTTCCACAAACCCGGCCGAGAATCCCTCCGGATCCTCCGGATCGGTATAGACGGAGGCCAGCGCGCCCTGGGCCGCCAGAATCCGGAGCAAATAGACCATATACCCGTTGTTCATGCTCAATATCTCCTTCTGGGCAGGTAAAAGCGCCTGTTTCCCCAGATATCCACAATCATCACGCACGGCTCCCCCGCGCAGACGGGCATTTCCAGCGTCGCAGCAAGCTCCGGCGTGGCCTGGCTGCGCACGCTGCTGACGCAGCGGCGGTATACATCCCCCTGCACAAATCCGGCGGACCACTGATCCACGGCATCCATTCCCGCGATGCCCTCCTCGCGCGCGGCCTCGCACTCAAAATCGATGAGGCGCACGGTGTATGAGCTGATCGCGGGAAAAACCTCCGCCTCCACCCGGCAGTCGTCGGGCCCGCAGGGAGCCTCCACGTCATAGGCAAAATCAAGCGGCTTGCCGGCCGTCGTCTGGCTCAGGCGCTTGGAGGATACGGAGATGGCCAACGGGCTTTGATCCACGCACACAAAGCGGCGCCCCAGCTGCGCAGCCGCCACGGCCGTGGTGCCGCTTCCGGAGAACAGATCGCAGACCCAGTCCTCCTGCTGCGTGGAGCAGCTCACAATGCGCTGCAGCAGTTTGAGCGGCTTCTGCGTGTCATACCCCGTGCGCTGGGGATCCTTCTGCTGAAGGTGGCTGATGTCGTCCCACACATCGCCGGGATAGGCCGGTTCATCGTCATAATAGCGGTATTCTTTCCCGCCGGATGTGATGGCGCGATAGCTGCGCCCATCCGAATCCACCGCGCGGCGCATGTGATTGCTGCGCGTCTCGCACCGGGAGACAGGCACTGCCCGCAGGTTAAAATAATAGGAGCGGGACTTGGCGTAAAACAGGATCACGTCATGCTTGCGCGGAAAGTAGCTGCGCGCCCTTCCGCCGGACTGGTAGGACCACACGATTTCATTGAGAAAATGGTGTTCTCCAAACACCTCGTCCATCAGCAGGCGCAGGTGTGCGGCCATGCGGCCGTCCGCGTGCAGAAAGATTGTGCCCTCTTTTTTCAGCAGCCCGCGGGCAACCACCAGCGCCTCCCGCATCAGGCCCAGATACTGCGCGCGGTCACGCCAGCGGTCTTCATACGCGGGCAGGGCGAGGGTGGGCGAGCCCGTGCGGTATCCCTTCGCGCCCACGCGCATCTTCATGTCAAACCGCTTTCCCGTGTTAAACGGCGGATCCAGATACACCATCTGCATGCTCCCGCCATAGCGGGAAAGGAGCGCGTCGCCGCATGCGGGCAATTCCGACTGAATCAGCGTCCCCCTGCCCTCCCGGCCCATCTGCTTCTCCGCGCTGCACCGTATATAGGTACAAGACATTGTCGCCCCTCCGTCCTTCACACGGCCTTCCCTCCGGCGGGCGGCCATGCGTTCCCTTATTGTATTATACTGTCTTTTTTCCTCCGTTGCAAGATCATTTCGCAGGCATATCCTCCCTGTGCCAGATGCCGGAAGGCCCTGCAAACGCAAAAAGAGGGCCGCCGTCTTCCCCGCCCGGGAAAACGCGGCCGCGCTCCTGAAGGGCCTCCTGTCACAGGGATCCCCGGACCGCCGGCAAAACGCTTTTCTCCCCCGAGGGGGAAAAAAGATCCTCTCAATCCTTCAAGGATTGGGAAAAAGATTGGGAAAGAAACGCCCGTCATGAACGAAAACGACGCTTATGTCAACAAACGGAGGCTCCCTGTTACAGGGAGCCCTTGTGTCCGGCGGCGCACAGAAATCCTCAAATCCATTTGTTGTAGACCGCGACGGTGCCGATCAGGTTGATCGCCGTGCCCAGCGCCATCAGCGGCGCATGAAGCCGCACATAGCGCGTGTTGAAAGGCGCAAAACACAGCAGGCCGTAAAACAGATACGGCAGCATGTCAAGCAGATAACGGTTGCCGAACTGCCATCCGCCCAGCGTCCTGTGCATGCAGAGGATCCCCGCGTGCAAAAACATCATCACGGGCAGGGCTGCCAGCAAAAAGGCATGTTCCCGCCTCTTTCGGACAAGCGCATAAACCCATGCCGTAAAAAACAGGATGAAAATCGGCGCAATCAGCCAGAAGGCCATGCAGCCGATGCAGAAATAACCCAGTTTTCCGGTTCTCTCGTCCAGGGGAGGCAGGCGCAGCAGCTCCTGCACATTGCCGGCCACATAGCTCAGGCTGAACTGCCCTTCCTGTGCGCGGACAAACTCGGGCAGATAATTATGCCCGAATTCAAGCGGATTGCCAAAGCGAAGCATGTTGAGCGCCATATAGGACAGCGCGAGGGCGGACGGGACAACGGCCCAGTACCACCGCTTTTTAACCAGCGTCCATGGACGCACGCCGCTTCTTTCCCTCCAGGTTTTGCACAGGATGTGGATAATCAAAGGCAGATACACGATCACAACCGGCCTGCAGCCGACGGCGCAGGCCCAGCATGCCAGGCTGATCCCACCCTGCCCCTTTACGGCGTGCGCAAGCGCCATCAGAGAGAGCGTAAAGCACATGCCCTGCGCCAGAAACCACACCCAACCCTGGATGCCGATAAACAGATACCCATTGCCTATGTACAGAAACAGCACGAGCGCCAGCGTGCCGGCTCTGTCTCCGGCGATCAGGCGGCACAGGCACACCGCGTATACGCAGCCCAGGAGCATCACGGCCAGGGCGATCCAGTGATCCGGAGTATGCTCGCCGAAGACCGCAGCAAATGGCAGAAGCACGTAAGAGGGGAACGGGGGAAAACTCACATAATACTTTCCCTCATAGATCGCCAGCTCCAGCCACGGATAATCCTGCCCCAGATCCAGCCGTCCCTGCAGCCATGCGCATGCCTGCAGGGAATAGGAGCGGTAATCATTGACGGTTGTAGGCCACAGGCCGGTAAATGTCATGATTCCAAACGCGACGGCCAGCACGGTCAGCGGTGCGATCAGGTAGACATCCGGAATGCTTCTGAGCCGCCGGGACGGTTGTGTCTGCATAGAGCGCTTTCTCCTCTTTTGGGTTTTGATACTATCAATACGATCCGTATCTGGATTTTCTTCCCAACAACCCCCTCTTTTTTCCACACTTTTTCAAAATCTGTGGATATGTAAGGGCCGCAGGCTGCTTAAAGGCAGCCTGCGGCCCGATTCTGTTTCCGATTGGCCCTGCAAACTCTTTTGGGTGCCAAAGCGGGCCTTTCCCTCATGCATGCCCTGCGCTGTGCGCAGGGAACCGGGCACCTCAGCACACGATGTTCAGCAGCCTGCCCGGCACAAAGATCAGCTTTTTCACCTGGGCATCCCCCACAAGCCTCCTGACCGTCTCATGTTCAAGCAGCTTGGCGCCGTCATCCTTGCCCATATCCGCGGGCACCATGATGCGCGCGCGCACCTTGCCCCGGATCTGCACGGCGATCTCCACCTCGTCCGCAACGAGCTTGCCCTCGTCATAGGCGGGCCAGCTCTGCGTATAGATGGGCTGCCTCAGGCCGCAGGCTTCCCACATCTCCTCGGTGATGTGCGGGGCCACCGGGTTGAGGCACAGCATCAGCGCGCGCAGTTCCGCGCGGGTGATGCTGCCCATAGCATACACATCGTTGACAAAGGACATCATCGCCGCAATGGCGGTGTTGAATTTCATGCGCTCATAATCCTCGGAGACCTTTTTGATCATCGCATTGACCGGCACCTCCATCGCGTGGCGCACGGCATCCTCCTGCGTGAGCATATCCTGCAGGCGCCATACGCGCTCAAGGAACCGGCGGCATCCGCGCGCGCCCTCTGTCGACCACGGAATCGCCTGGTCAAAAGCGCCCATGAACATCTCATACAGGCGGAAGGCATCGGCGCCGATTTCCGCGATGGTGTCATCCGGATTGATGACATTGCCGCGGGACTTGCTCATCTTTTCGCCGTTTGCTCCCAGGATCATGCCATGGCTGGTGCGCTTTTGATACGCTTCCCTGTTGGGAATAACGCCGATATCATGCAAAAACAGATTCCAGAAGCGCGAATAGAGCAGATGCAGCGTGGTGTGCTCCATGCCGCCGTTGTACCAATCCACGGGCAGCCAGTATTGGAGCTCCTCCCACCGGGCAAGCGCGGTGTCGCAGTGCGGATCCGCGTAGCGCAGGAAATACCAGGAGGAACCTGCCCACTGGGGCATGGTGTCCGTCTCCCGCCGGGCGGGACCGCCGCAGCACGGGCAGGTGGTGTTCACCCAGCTCTCCATCTTGGAAAGCGGGCTTTCGCCGGAATCCGTGGGCTCATAGTTGTCCACATCCGGCAGCAGCACGGGAAGCTGATCTTCCGGCACGGGCACCCAGCCGCATGCATCGCAGTGGACCAGGGGAATCGGTTCTCCCCAGTAACGCTGGCGGGAAAAGACCCAGTCGCGCAGCTTGTAATTCACCTTGCGTTCGCCCACGCCGTGCTCAACCAGCCAGTCGATGATGGTCTTTTTCGCTTCCGCGACGGAAAGGCCGTTGAGAAAACCGCTGTTGACAAGCACGCCATCGGCCACATCGGTATAAGCGGCCTTCTGCACATCCTCCCCGCCGG
>DVMG01000203.1 GCA_018715105.1 Candidatus Ventricola intestinavium | reverse complement strand
GGGGATACGAAAGGGACGGCGCCCTTCCTGATGGCCTGCGCGCGCCTTGGCATCTGAGGCGCAGGGGGAGCCTGCGGGCAGTGTTCTGTACATTTGAGGGGGCCGGTTAATCGCTTAACCTCACAAATATTTGCATAAAAATTGAATTTGCGATTTATGAGCTTGACATGGTTCGCACAAAAAATTATAATAAAAATGCACAGAGAAACCAGTTTTCCGGTTTCCCTTGCATCTGTGTTGGCTGAAAGGGATCGGGGAATCCCTTCGCGCCGGGAAACCGGCAGACGACGTAAAGGAGCGTGAACCTTATGAAAAAGCTGATCGCATGTTTTCTTACTCTGGCGCTGGCGCTGACCGCCGTGGCCGCCATGGCGGAGGGGAGCCTGACCTTCTCCTGGTGGGGAGGAGACTCCCGGCACGAAGCGACGCAGGCAGCGGTGGATGCTTTTGAGGCGGCCACCGGTGCGACGGTTGAAAACACATACAGCGCCTGGAGCGGCTGGGAAGACAAAATGAGCCAGTATTTTGCTTCTGACTCTGCGTTTGATGTCAACCAGGTCAACTGGAACTGGCTGTATTCCTTCGTGGATGCGGACGGCAATTCCAAGTTCTACGATCTCAACCAGGTGGCCGATATCATCGACCTGTCCCAGTTTGATGAGAAGGCGCTGGCGCAGTGCACCATCAACGGCGAGCTGCTGGCGATTCCGGTTTCCATGACCGGCCGCATTTTCTACTGGAATGCGACCACGTTTGAAAACGCAGGGCTGGAAACGCCCAAGAGCCTCGCGGATCTGATGGCCGCCGGCCCTGTCTTTGCCGAGAAGCTTGGCGAGGATTACTATCCGCTGAGCCTGGGCGAGTATGACCGCATGATCCTGATGGTCTACTATCTGGAGTGCGTCTATGGCAAGGACTGGGTGGTGGACGGCCAGCTCAATTACACCGCCGAGGAGATTGCCGAGGGCCTGACATTCATCCAGAGCCTGGAAGACAACCACGTGATTCCGACCATCGAGACCCTCATCGGCGACGGCGCGGACTCCCTTGACAAGAACCCCAAGTGGATGGAAGGCAAGTATGCCGGCATCTTCGAGTGGGATTCCTCCGCAACCAAGTTTGAGGCTGCGCTCAACGAGGGCCAGGAATTTGTGGTGGGCGACTACTTTACCGATATGGGCGAGTATCAGGGCGGCTTCACCAAGGTGTCCCTGGCGCTGGCGATCTCCAAGACTGCGCAGGACAAGGAGCTGTGCGCGCAGCTGATCGAGTTCCTGCTCAACAGCGAAGAGGGCGCGCGCCTGATGAAGAGCGAGCGCGGCATCCCGCTGTCCAAGGCGGCCAACGAGCTGTGCTCCGCCGAGGGCCTGTTGGATGCGAAGGTCGCCGAGGCGAATGCCAAGGTGCTCTCCTGGTGCTCCAACGCGCTGGATCCGCAGTTTGAAGCGGCTGCCCTGAAGAACAGCGACGGCGTATACTATGATGCGATGGCCGGCCTGTCCTATGGGGATTACTCCATCGAAGAGGCCGCGGAGGTGCTCGTGGAGGGCATCAGCGCGGTGCTGGAGGCCAACTGATTTCCTGTTCGGGTTTTTGAGTGCATGAATAGCCGGAGCGGCCTAACCAAGCGTTAAGCCGCTCCGGTTTTAAGAGACGTTTTTAACGGATGATCTGAGAGAGATTGGAGGGGGGATCCCATGACGAAAGCGGGAGGATCTTCCACCGCGCGCCCCGATTTGAGGCGGCGCCGCGGCCTGAGCAAGCTGGAGCAGGGGTATATGGGCTTCTTTCTCGTCCTGCCCTGGCTGATCGGCTTTTGCATTTTCAAGCTGTATCCCTTTGTATCCTCGTTTTATTACAGCTTTACGGATTATGACCTGTTCAAGGGCGTTCAGAATTTTGTTTTCCTTGACAATTACATTGATGCTTTTACCACCACCAAAAACGTTCGGGCGCTGCAGGTGACATTCACCTATGCGTTTATGACCGTGCCGCTTAAACTGATCTTTGCGCTGTTTATCGCGTATATCCTCAATTTTAAGATCCGGGGTGTGGGCCTGTTCCGCACGGCATATTACGTGCCGTCCATCCTGGGCGGATCGGTGGCCATCGCCGTGCTCTGGCGCGCGCTGTTCAAGTCCGATGGCGTGGTCAACACCATTTTGGCGATGCTCGGCTTTGAATCCATCAACTTCCTGGCCAATCGGGATTGGGCGCTTTTCATTATCTGCCTGTTGCGCGTGTGGCAGTTTGGCTCGGCCATGGTGCTGTTCCTGGCGGCGCTCAAGGGCGTGCCGGAGGATCTGTACGAAGCGGCCTCCATCGACGGGGCGAGCAAGAGCCGCCAGTTCCTGTCCATCACCATTCCGCTGATCTCCCCGGTTATCTTTTATAATCTGGTGACGCAGCTCGTGCAGGCGTTTCAGGAATTCAACGGACCGTATATCATCACAAACGGCGGCCCGCGCAACGCGACCACGCTCATTTCCCTGATCGTGTACAACACGGCGTTCAAGGATTATCAGGTGGGCATGTCCTCGGCAATGGCCTGGGTCATGTTCGTGATCGTCATGGTCTTCACGGTGATTGCCTTCACCAGCCAGAAAAAGTGGGTCTATTATTCCGACGACGATGGGAGGGGCTGAGCGATGAGTATCGTGAGCATTGTTTTCCTCGCTCTGGGCATCCTCTCCGTTGCCCTGGGCCTCTATGGCGGCACGGTGCAGATCCCCGACGCAGCCGTTGCGGCGGAGGGAGCGGCCGAGCCGGGCGCTCTGGCCCTGCACTTTGCACAGCTGCAGAATTTTTACCTGATTCTCGGCGGGCTGATCCTCTTCATCGTGCTCTACTTCACGCTTTACAGGCATGCCAGCCTGCGCGTGCAGCACCTGATGAGCACCACCATCCGTTACATCATCCTCATCGGGGTGGGCGTGTTCATGGTCTATCCGCTCCTTTGGATGGTCAGCGCCACATTTAAGGACAATAACGAGATCTTCTCCACGCTCAGCCTCATCCCGTCCCGCCCGACGATGGAAGGCTATGTGGCCGCGATGAACGACTACGGCGGAGACATCAACATCTGGCGGGCCATGCTCAACACCTATAAGTATGTGATCCCCAAGGTGGTCTTCACCGTCGTTTCCTCGACGATCACCGCGTATGGATTTGGCCGCTTCCGCTTCAGGGGACGGGGCGCGCTCTTTGCGCTGCTGATGGCGACGCTGTTCCTGCCGCAGGTGGTGCTCAATATTCCGCAGTTCCTGATGTACCGCGGCTTTGGCTGGGTGGATTCGCCGTATTACATTGCGCTGATTGCGCCGACGCTCTTTGCGCAGGAGACCTACTTTGTCTACATGCTCATCCAGTTTATGCGCAACATCCCGCGCGAGCTGGATGAGGCGGCGAAGATCGACGGCTGCAACATCATGCAGACGCTCGTGCTCGTGCTGGTGCCCATGCTCTGGCCGGCTATGGTTTCGGCCGGGCTGTTCCAGTTCATGTGGTCGAGCAATGACTTTATGGGGCCGCTGCTCTATGTCAATTCTCCCTCGCGCTATCCGGCGACGCTGTTTGTGCGCATGAGCATGGACGCGGACACCGGCTTTGCGTGGAACCGCGTGATGGCGGTCTCGCTGATTTCCATTATCCCGTCGCTCGTCGTGTTCTTCCTCGCGCAGAGGCAGTTTATGGACGGTGTGACGGCCGGCGCGGTAAAAGGCTGATCAAAAGCATCCATTTAGGGCATCCTTCCTGTTGAGGGGAGGATGCCTTTTTGTGTCTGCCGGTTTTTCAAA
>DVMG01000202.1 GCA_018715105.1 Candidatus Ventricola intestinavium | reverse complement strand
TGTCAAAGTGCTTCTCAATCGCCCATCAGACGTCCGATGATTATAAAAAAGCCTCCCGTTTCCGGGAGGTTGTTCGCAGGCGTCTATCCCCTCTTTCGTGCGCGCATTCTGCGGACAATGCACGAAAGCGTAAAGTTGATGGCAAAGTAGATGAGAAACGCGAAACCAAAGAGCACAAAGACATCCGTCACATGGATCGTGCCGCGGTTAAAGCGGTCCACCCATGTTCCGTTGTAGGTGTTGGCCTTGCTGATGATGAGCTTTGTGCAGGCCATCAGCTCCACAGTCACAAGGCTGGCCATGTAGCTGGAATCCTTGATGGTGGTGATCATCTGCGAGAGAAGTGTGGGCACAATGTTGCGGAAGGCCTGGGGCAGCACGATGAGCGTCATCGTCTGCAGGGTGCCAAACCCCTGGGAATAAGCGGCCTCAAACTGGCCGCGCGCCACGGAATTGAGTCCGCCCCGGATGATTTCCGCCATGATGGCGGATGTAAACAGCGTCAACGCTACGATCGCCTTGAAAAGCGATTTTACCGTCACGGTCGATGTGAAGCCGAGCAGGGCCGCAAACTCTTTGGAAACGGGAGGCGCCGGGCACATCATAAAGCACACAAACATCCACAGCATCAGCGGTGTATTTCGAAAGAGCTCGATATAAAGGGATGCGGCCGCTCTCAGGGCTCTGGCCGGCCCCTTGGTGCAGTAATTGCGCACAAGCGCCAGAATCGCCCCGATGAGCAGGCTGAATACGATGGCGATCAGCGAGATGCCGAGCGTAAAGGCCAGGCCTGTGAGCAGGTAGCTGAGCACATCCGGATTGGTGATGATGCCGAAGCTTCCCCGCAGATCGGTCCAAAAATCGTTCACGCTGCCGCCCCCTTTTCCTCCGTATGCGCCTGATCCCGCGCCTTGAGCCTGCGCTCCCACCTGCCTGCCAGCATGGAAAGCGGGTAACAGATGATGAAAAAGAGCGCGCCGCCCACCAGATACGCCGGGCCGTATGCACCGCCTGTGCTCTCTCCCGTGACGAAGTTATAGGTGGAGGCAATCAGATCCGCGCCTCCGATGATAAACAGGCAGGAGGTGTTTTTGATCAACGCCACCACCTGGTTGACCATCGGCGGCAGGATGATCTTCACCGTCTGCGGCAGGATGATGTGGCGCATCGTATCCTTATAATCAAAGCCCTGCGAGCGCGCGGCGTCAAACTGGCCATAGGGAATGGATTGAATGCCCGCGCGCACCACCTCTGCGACATAGGCTCCGTGATACAGCCCCAGCGAAATGAATCCCACAACCACCACCGAAATCTTGACGCCCGAATACGCAAGGGCATAATATAGGAAGCAAACCTGCAGGATCAGCGGGGTGTTCTGGAAAAATTCTACGTATATGCGTGCCGGGATGGTCATGGCGCGTTTGCCGCTTGTGGCCATCAGTCCGAGCACGAGGCCGATCACCATGGCGATGGCCAGCCCCACCACAGCGCTTTCCAGCGTGTTGACCAGGCCGTTGATGAACGTTGCGCGGTACTGCCAGACGATCCCCCATGCTCTGCTGCTGAAAATCGTATCCATAAACCGTCAAGCCTCGCTTTATCGTGTGGAATCGAAAGCCTCTTTGCCGCGCTTCGCCGGCCGGAGACTCTGCGTTGAAAAAACGGGCGCGCATCTCCTGACCTGCGCGCCCGCATGCGGCCCTGTCCGGGCAGGCTTATTCAAGTCCCCACTCGGCAATCATGGCGTCAATGGTGCCGTCCTCCAGCCAGGTGACGATCAGCTCTTCGATCGGCGCAGAGAGCTCGGATCCCTTCTTGGTCGCCACGCCATACTCCTGCGGAGAGAACGAGGCGTCGATAAAGCTGCGACCCTCCGTCTTGTAGTTGGCCAGGATGGATTTGTCCACGCAGAAAGCATCCACATCGCCGGAATCAAGCGCCATGGAAATCGCCGGATAGTCGTCAAATACCTTGAACGACACTCCGCCGGCATAGGTGGAGGGATCAAACGCGTCTCCGGATCCCTCTTCCAGCACGCCCGCTTCGGCCATCGCGTCTACCAGAGCCTTGGCCGATGTGGAGCCGGAAGACACGCCCACCGTCTTGCCCACAAGGCCGCTCAAATCGGTGATGCCGGATTCATCTTCCACCAGCACGGTGACGGCGTCCACATAATAGGGAGTTGAAAAATCCCAGCTCTCCAGGCGCTCCGGCTTGATGGTGAAGGTCGCGATGACGCAGTCAAGCTCGTCGTTATCCAGCATTTGCCCGCGCGTGGCAGCGGTCACGGTTGTGTATTCCACATCGTCATAGCCAAGCGCCTCGGCCAGCATTCTGCCCAGATCGATCTCCATGCCCGAGTATTCGCCCGTGACTTCGTCCAGGTAGCCAAAGCCATACACATCCTGCTTAACACCCACGCGGAATGTTCCTTCCGCACAGGCCATCACAGTCAGGCTCAAAACCAGCAGAAACGCCAGCACTCCTCCAGCCATTTTTTTCATCATCGTTTCCTCCTTTATATTTTTTCTTGTTTATTGACAACCGTATGACTCGGTTATCCGCCTGCCTTTCGCCCTTACCGCAGAATCTTGGAAAGGAACGCGCGTGTGCGTTCATTCTCCGGGTTGACAAAGAAGTGCTCGGGCGTGCCCTCTTCCAGAATGTTGCCTTCATCGCAGAAGACAACCCGGTCCGCCACCTCCCGGGCAAAGCCCATTTCGTGCGTGACCACGACCATGGTGATGTTATCATGCCCCAGTTCCACCATGATGTCCAGCACTTCCTGCACCATCTCAGGATCCAGCGCGGATGTCGGCTCATCGAAATAGATAATCGGGTTTTTCATGGTCAGCGAACGTGCGATGGCGATGCGCTGCTGCTGTCCGCCCGAAAGGGTGGTGGGATAGGCCTGTGCCTTCTGCGCCAGGCCCACGCGCTTTAAATTGGCCATGGCCAGCTCATGGGCTTCCTCTTTAGGCATCTTTTTGAGTTTGATGGGGGCCAGCGTCAGGTTCTGCATCACGGTCAAATGCGGATAAAGGTTGAACTGCTGAAACACCATGGAGGAATATTGCCGGTTCAGCGCAGCGCGGGTCTTATGCGTCATCCGCTTCCCGTCGATATACACCTCGCCGGCCGTCACGTCCTCCAGCCCGTTCATACAGCGGATCATTGTGCTTTTTCCGGATCCGCTCGGCCCGATAATAACCAGCTTTTCCCCTTTGGCCACGGTCAGGTTGATCCCCTTGAGCACCTCCAGATTGCCGAATTTTTTGTGCACGTTTTTGAGTTCAATCATCCTGACCCTCCTGTCGTTCCATTCTGCGGCGGGGCTTGGCGCCCGGCTCACAAAGCCCGCAGCCGCCTCTTTAGGCCCGCCGGATTGCCCCTTTTGAAGAAGTGTTGCATCCAGTATATCACAGTTTCCATAGTTTTGCAAGCAAAATATTTTTTATATGCAAAAATATTCCGCTTTTAAATGCTTTCGACAAATAATGCACGACGCTCCGCTCGATCATTCATTCGTTTTTTCCTCTTTTCCGTCTTTCCTGCACATGTCCTGTCCGTCCGGCCTGCACAAAAAGAAGCGGAGGCTTTTCTGTCCTTCCGCTTCCGGATGATGTATTTTTTCCTTTTGCAGGGCCTTAGCCTGAAGGCATCCGGCCCGGTTCCCTCGCTTTTCCGTGTGCACGCGTCCTCACTCCAGGCCAAAGAGCGCCCTCACATTTTCGGGAACCTCCGCGTCAATCTGCTCTGCGGCCGCCATGTACTGCTCATAAAGCGTTTCAAGCCTCTCCGGCGCAGCGCAGTATGGACATGGCGTCAGGTTTTTGAACGGATCCTCGTTCAGATCCCCGTATGTGAAATCCCCTGTCAGCGGCAGATATTGATCCCGGACTCCCGAACAGTTGGCATCCAGGTGATAATTGCTCCCGCCGTTCGGATTGCGGTAAAGCTGCAGCTGCGGATCCGGCACCTCGGGCTCGTACATCTGCCTGCCCTGGTCGTCCCAGATAAACACCTTGGTCTTCAGTTCCAGATTGCTCCATAACCAGGCCATGTTGTGGCCGTTTTCATTTTCCCTGCGCTGAATGCGGATGCAGCCATGGCTGGCCTTCTGGCCCAACTGCTGCTCATAAGGGGAATAGACGCGCGTTCCGTCTGCATTGGGGGTGTGCAGCACCTCATGAAGCAGCGTGCCGCCGTTGATCCGGATGGCATACCGGCCAATCGTGCCTCCCCCCGCGTCAAAATCCCCCACGCGGCTGACGGTGATGAACTCCCCCGCGGGCGTCTCGTTATACGGCTGGTTTTCGTTATTCAGGCCGGTCGAAACCACCAGCGTGCTGATGATCCTTCCTTCTTCAAACAGATACAGCCTCTGCCGCAGCTTATCCACCAAAATGGCGTATCGATCCGAAGGCGTTACCTCAAAGAGCAGGTTTTCCCTCACATAACCCTGGATCTTTTTGGCATCCAGAGATTCCATGTAGGTGTTGTCGGTCTTGGTTCCGTCGTTTGAATACGCTTCGATGAGCACATATCCGTCCCCATCCGTGTCCTCTTCCAGCACATGCACGCCCTGGCTCTGCCCGTGCAGCTCGCCCGCGCAGTTTTCTTCATAGGGCGTGCGGTCGATCCCCGGTTGATTCGTGGGATACACATGCTCCGTCTGCCCTACATCCAGCACCGTAATGGGTTGCATCATCAGATCCCAGATGGCCTGCTGATGTTCGGGATTGTCAAGGTCATAGGCGTCGGGATCCATGTCCCAGAAACTCGTGGCCGCAGGCACGGCCGTATCCTGCGCGGATGCGCTGCTCTGCGCCGTTTCCTCTTCCCAGGGGATCGCCTCCTCCGCCACCAGCGTGCTCAGATCGAGCACATTGGCAGCCGCTTCTTCCTCGCTTGCATAAATGTGCAGGGAAAGCAGGCTCTGCCCGCTCTCCTCTCCCCAATAGTTGCGCAGCTGCACCGCCACCATATAGCTGCCCGGCGCCACCGCGGTGCCATCCGGCAAAAGGCCATTCCAGGCGATGCGGCCGCTCCCGGCCTCCACCTGTGTGGCCCCCAGATCGCACACCGCCTCACCCGTCTGGCCGCTTAAAAGCTGCAGGGCCAGCGAGCCGCCTTCCGTGGTGTGAAAATCAAAATACCATCCATCCTGCCCGCTGATCAGCATCACATCGTCGGCAAACACGCCGGTCAGCTCCGGGGCGGCGAGCGCCGCCGACGCACAGAGCAGCAGCGCAGTCAGCAGGAATACCATGCATCTTTTCATGTTGTCTCTCCGAAATCAGAATTGGAATAGGAAAGGAACGGCAAAGGGGCGTCGGGATCCTCTTCGCGGTATCCCGTCCTTTACGAAAAAGATTCCCCCTGTCCGGCGGGGCGCACGGTCTGCCCGCACACCCCGCCCGGGGAGAGAATCTCAGTCTTTCATCCGGCTGTCATAGGCAGCCTTCTTATGCATGCATCAGCCCGGCAGATCCAGAATGTCGTCCGGTCCGACGGTTACTTCCGGCATCGGCGTCACCGAAGAGAGCTGATAGAGCCTTTCAAGCGTCAGCCTTCCGGCAATGCCGTCGCTGTCAAGGCCGTTGGCCGTCTGGAAGTTCTTGACGGCGGTTTCCGTGGCGGTTCCGAAATTGCCGTCTGTCGCGCCGTTGAGATAACCCAGTTCCACAAGCGCCTGTTGCAGCGTGACCACCTC
>DVMG01000201.1 GCA_018715105.1 Candidatus Ventricola intestinavium | reverse complement strand
TATCGGAGGAGGGAATGTGGAAAAGGAACTTGCAGAAAAGGAATTGAAAAAGGATTAAATTGCAAAATGCCTCCCGGTGCTGTATAATGAAAAAAGATCACGGCGGAGGGAGAGAACTGCGTGGAGGATGTGATGCGGCTTGACCGGCTGCTCGCCCTGCTGGGGGAGGGAACCCGCAGCCAGGTGCGCGGCGCGGTGCGTGATGGCCGCGTGACGGTCAACGGCGCGGTGGCGCATGACGCGGGAATGCGCGTGGATGCGGCGGCAAGCCGCGTCTGCATGGACGGAAGAGAGCTTTCTTACCGCCGCGTGCGCCATGTAATGATGAACAAGCCCCAGGGGGTTTTGACGGCGGCCCGCGATCGTTTGGCACAAACCGTGATGGATCTGCTGCCGCCAATGTACGCCGCCATGGGATGCATGCCGGCTGGGCGGCTTGATAAGGATACGGAAGGATTGCTCATCCTCACGTCGGATGGGCAGCTGGCGCACAGGCTTCTCTCCCCCAGGCATGAGGTGGGCAAAGTGTATTTTGTGCGCGTGGACGGGCCCCTTGACGAAGAGGATCAGGCGGCCTTTGCCGCGGGGCTGCACATCCACGACAGCGACGGCGAATTTGACGCAAGGCCTGCCGCGCTTGAAATCCTCGCTTCTTCCCCGCAGGAAAGTGAAGCCTCTGTGCGTGTGATAGAGGGCCGGTATCATCAGGTCAAGCGCATGTTCGGCGCGCGGGGGCGGCGTGTTTTATTCCTGAAGCGATTGCAGATCGGCGCCCTGAAGCTGGATCCTGCGCTGGCGCCGGGACAGTGGCGTGAAATAACGGAAGAAGAGATTCGGTTGCTGATACAGGAGGAAACCCATGGCTGACCATTATTACACGGCCGTCCCCCAGAGCGACCATGAGGCGCGCAGTTTTTCCTGTGTTTTCGGGGGAAGAACGCTCTGCTTTGACACCGATGCGGGCGTCTTTTCCAAACAGCATGTCGATCCGGGCAGCGAGCTTTTGTGCCGGTGCCTGCCGGATGCGATGCAGGGAGATGTGCTGGACATGGGCTGCGGCTGGGGCGCGATGACGGTGCTGACGCTTGCCGCGCATCCGGACGTGCGCATGACCATGGCGGATGTCAATGAACGCGCCCTGGCGCTTGCGGAGCGCAATGTTCAAAGAAACGGGATGCAGGCCCGCGCCGTGCTTTCCGATGGGTTTGAAAAGATCGAAGGAATGTTTGACGCGGTCATCACCAATCCGCCTATCCGCGCGGGGAAAAAGGTCATTTACAGGATATTTGAGGACGCGAAGGCGCATTTAAAGCCCGGAGGGGCGCTTTATCTGGTCATCCGCAAGCAGCAGGGAGCGCCAAGCGCGCTTACATTTCTCAGGGAGCTGTACGGGCAGGCGGACGTGCTTGAGCGGGAGGGCGGATATTGGGTCATCCGATGCATCCAAGAAGCGCCCGTCCGGCGGGCCGATCTGACTGGGGGCTAAGCCAATTGGGCGCTGAGATAGAGAAGAGAACGCTGCGGCGCAAAGCGGCCGTCCGGTTTGCGGGGGCCGCTCTTTATGCCATGCTCTTTGCGCTGGGATCGCAGATTGACCAAAGCGGCGCGACGCAACCGATGGCAACGGCTGTGCGCTTTTGCCTGGCGTATCCTCTGGCGCTGGCTGCGCTGTGGATTCTGCTGGATGTGCGGATGCCGGAGCGAAAGGCGCGCGGGGAGGCGGCATCCCTGGCGCCGGCCAAGCCGTTTTGCGCATTCGGCGCATTCTGCCTGATTTTTTGCTGCTACGTGCCGATGTTTCTGATCGAATATCCCGGCTCATTCACATACGATACGCAGACGCAGACGCTGCAGATCGCATCGGGGGAATACGATATGTTTCATCCGCTTGTGCATACGCTGCTTTTGCGGATGTGCCTGTCCGCCTATCCCATTTTCCAATCCTTTGAACGCTGTGCGCTGCTGTATACGCTGATTCAGATGACGCTCGTATCGGCCTGCTTTGCGCGGAGCTGCGCTTCCCTGTCGCGCAGCTGTTCGCGAAGAGCGGCGTGCCTGGCCGTCGCGTTTTTCTGCCTGTTTCCCTATCACATGGTCTTTGCCAGCAACTGCACCAAGGATGTGTTGTTTTCGGCTTTTTTTGCGCTCTTCATGACACGATGCCTGGAGGCGGTGCGGGGGAAACGGGTTTCCTTCCGGCTGGGAGCCGAGCTGACGATCAGCGGGGCGCTGGCCTGCCTGCTGCGCAACAACATGATTTATGCGCTGGCCGTCTGGCTCCTCGTGCTGCTGCTGTGCGGCAGGGGGATGCGGCGAATCGGCCTTTGCGCGCTGCTGGCGGCCGTTTTGTGCCTGGGTGTCAATGAAGGGTTGTGCCGCCTGACCGGCACCGCGCGCGGCAACGTGCGGGAGATGCTCTGCGTGCCGATGCAGCAGCTTTCCCGCGCCTGGCGGGATGCGCCGCAGAGCTTCACGGGGCAGGAGCGCGAGGCGATGGATGCCTTTTTTCTGGATCAGGGATATCTCCGATACGATCCGACGCTGGCGGATCCGGTCAAGTATACGTTCAACACGGAGGCATTTGAGGAGGATCCGATGCGCTTTGCCCGGCTGTGGCTGTCCGTGGGCGTAAAATGTCCGGCTGTTTACCTGGATGCGTTTCTGAATACAGCGCTGCCTTTTCTTTATCCATATGAGACGTATCACAGCTCCGCTCTTTATATCGAAACAGGGCTGAACAGCGGCGTGCTGACCGAACCGTTCGGCCAGGAGCCCATCGTCCAACCGGGGCGCTTCCGCACGCTGCGTGCGTATCTTGACCAAAATATCTGGTCTACGGGGGCCGCGGGGATTCCCCTGCTGCGCTGGGTGTTTAACGCCGGCCTGACCATCTGGCTGATGCTGTTTTTTGTGCTGCGTGCGATGTACGCGGGGGACGGAAAGCATCTGGCCATGCTGCTTTTGCCCCTCCTGCTCTGGGGCACCTATCTGCTGGGGCCCGTCATGCAGGGCCGGTATCTATATCCCTTTATCTGCACGTTGCCCGTGTTCTTTGCCCGCCCTGCGGCCGGCGAAGGCCGCGGGGATCATCGAAAGAAAAACAAGGAGGAACTGGATCATGGAATATGACCGGGCGTACTTTGATGCGGGGGTTTACCGAATCGGAACGGACTGTGAAAAGTGGGACGGCATGCACAGCGAAACAGGGGATCCGGACATGATTCCCATGTGGGTGGCGGATATGGACTTCCCTTCTCCGCCCGCGGTGCAGCATACGCTGGCGGATGTGCTTGCTCATGGCACATGGGGATATACCATCAGCGGGGAAGCGGATGAAAAAGCCCTGCGCGATTACTGGGCGCGCCGCCATGGGCTGAATATCCCCGCGGGCGCCGTGCTGATGAGCCCGTGCGTGGTCACGGGGCTGCGCCTGTGCGTGCGCACGCTGACGCAGCCGGGCGACGGCGTGCTCATCAATCCGCCGGTGTATGGGCCGTTCTTTGCTTCCATCCGGGATAACGGGCGCAGGATTGTGGAAAGCCCGCTTCGCACCGATGAATCCGGCCGCTATACGCTCGACCTCGCGGATATGGAGGAAAAGCTCGCCTCGGGAGAGGCCAGGGCGGTCATGTTCTGCTCGCCGCACAATCCCTGCGGCCGTGCGTGGACCCGTGAAGAGCTGGAAGCCCTTGTCGCGCTGTGCCGGCGCTATGCGGCGCCGCTGATCTGCGACGAGATTCACGCGGATTTCGTCTTTGCGCCCCATACACATCACAGCGTGCTCTCCGTGGAGGGGGCCCAGGCGATCAGCGTGATGCTCTGCGCGGCCAGCAAGACGTTTAACATTGCAGGCCTCCAGCAGAGCGCCATTGTCTGCCTGAACGAAGAGATGCGCGGAAATCTTGAAAGGGAGATGAACGCCTGCGGCGTCAAAAGCGGCAACGCTTTTGCCCTGGCGGCCACCCGTGCGGCATACACGGGATGTGACGCCTGGCTGGATGGCCTGATCGATTACCTGGCGCAGAACAGGGATTTTGTGCTGCGCTATGCCAAGGAACATATGCCCCGCGTGCGCATCGCTCCGCTGGAGGCGACGTATCTGATGTGGCTTGACTGCCGTGCGCTTGGCATGGAGCAGGAGCAGCTGATGAAGGCGCTGCTTGGAGCGCATGTCAAGGTCAACGACGGGCTGTTTTTCGGCGAACACGGGCGTGGATTTGTCCGGCTGAATATCGGCTGCCCCCGCGCTCAGCTGGAAGCGGCGATGGAACGCCTGGCAACCGTGCTCGGATGAATGGATGACGGCCCTTGAAATCCCGGCCCGATGTGCCGGCCTGCTGATGAAAGGAGAATTCCCATGCAACTTAACCCAAAGCTCGATGCGGCGCTCAAAGCGCTGGAACCGGACATGATCGATACGCTTGCCCGCTGGATCCGCGTGCCGAGCGTGCGCTCTGACCAAACCGCGCCCCATGCGCCGTTTGGCGAGGCGGTCCGCCGCGCCCTGGATACGGCGATGGAGGATATCGCCCGCCTGGGCATGACCCCGCGCGATGTGGACGGCTATTGCTGCGATACGGAGATCGGCGAAGGGGAGGACGTGATCGCCGTGCTGGCGCACCTGGATGTCGTGCCGGAAGGGGACGGATGGCACCATGATCCCTATGGAGCCGAAATTGTCGGCGGGCGCATGGTGGGCCGCGGCACAAGCGATGACAAAGGCCCCGGCGTGGCGGCCCTTTTTGCCATGAAGGCGATCCTGGATGCGGGCATTCCGCTTGTCAAACGCTGCCGTCTGATCCTGGGCTGCGACGAAGAATGCGGCATGAAGGATCTTGAATATTACGAAAAGAAGATCGGCCTGCCGGAAAAGGGATTCTCCCCGGACGCCAATTTCCCGCTGATCAACACCGAAAAGGGCCTCCTGCAGATGAAGCTGGACGCCCCGCTCGGCGATGAGCGGCTTCTTGAAATCGCCTGCGGCACACGCTGCAACGTGGTGCCCGGCACGGCGGCGGCTCTGCTGAAAGGAGACTGGAGAGAGGCGGCGGCCGACGCCTTTGACGTGGAGGACGAGGACTGCCAGCTTGAAACAGCGCTTGAAGGCGGCAATACCCGCCTGATTTTCACCGGTGTGCCGGCGCATGCCTCCACGCCGGAAAAGGGCAAGAATGCCGCGAAGATGCTGCTTGCCGTGCTGCACAGGCTGGGCATCGGCGGCGCGCCGGTCGCCCTGCTTGACGAGGCCGCGGGCGAAGGAGACGCGGGCGTAAACCTGGGGATTGCCGGAAGCGATGCGGTTTCCGGGCCGCTGACCATCAACCTGGGCCTGCTTTTTGCCGGGGACGGCCGGCTGAGCGTGACATTTGACTGCCGGTATCCGGTGTTCTTTGATGACAAAACGATCAGCAGCACCGTGCAAAAGCGCCTGGCTCCGGCGGGCTTTGTCATGGAGCCCACGCATCCGAGCCATCCCCATCATGTGCCGGAGAGCTCCCAGCTGGTGACGCGGCTGATGGATGTCTATAACAGCATCACGGGGGAAAAGGCCAGGCCGTTTGCCATCGGCGGCGGCACCTATGCGCGCCATCTGAAAGAGGGCGTAGCCTACGGCATGCTCTTCCCGGGAGATCTGGAACTGGAGCATCAGGCCGATGAGAGCATTGATTTGGCCAACTTTGCCAAGGCCGCCCGCATCTATGCCTATGCCATTGTGGCGCTCTGCGCATAAAAAGGAGGGCCCGAAGCGTGTGCTTCGGGACCCCTGTTTGAATGCTGGCTGAATGAGCCGGTTTGACCCGGGAACGAAAGGACACAGGAGGGAAACCTATGGAATCTCATCAGGAGGCCTTGGAGGCGGTTCGCAGCGCGCGGCTTGTGGCCATCCTGCGCGGCGTGCCAATGGAGCGGCTGGAAGGCGTGGTCAGCGCGCTTGTGCGCGGGGGCGTGCGGGTGCTGGAATTCACATTTGACCATGACAGGGCTGCGTGCGTGCAGGAAAACGCAGAGAAAATCCGCCGCGCCGTGGCGCTTTATGGAAAAAACGTGCTCGTCGGCTGCGGCACGGCGCTGAGCGTGCAGGAGGTCGAGGCGGCTTACGAGGCGGGGGCGCGCCTGGTCATTTCCCCGCACGTGGATTTGGCCGTGATCAGGCGCACACGGCAGCTTGGCATGGTCTCCATGCCGGGTGCGCTGACCCCTACGGAGATCGTGGCGGCCCATGAAGCGGGCGCGGATATCGTCAAGCTGTTTCCGGCGGGGGAACTGGGCATCGGATACATCAAGGCGGTGCGCGCCCCGCTTCGCCATATCCCAATGAGTGCGGTGGGCGGCGTAAAGCCGGAAAATGTGGGGGAATTCCTTGACGCGGGCGTCTGCGGTTTCGGCGTGGGCGGCCAGCTTGTGCTGAGCCGGGCGGTGAAAAGCGGAGACGATGCGGCTATCGAGGCACGGGCGCGGGAGTTTACGCAGGCCATTGCCAAGTGGGAGGAAAAGGCATGCGTGTGATTCTGGTGATTGACTGCGGGACGACCAACCTGCGCGTGACGGCGCTTGACAGCACACGCCGCGTGCTGGGCACGGTGAAGGCGGAGGGCGGAGTCCGCCATACGGCCATCGACGGCCACAACGGACATTTGAAGGAGACGCTCGCCAGGAGCATAGCCTCCGTGCTGGAGGCATGCGGCGCGGGCATGGCGGATGTGGAGCGCTGTGTGGCATATGGCATGATTACAAGCAACATGGGGCTGCTTGAGATTGCGCATGTGGCCGCGCCGGTCTCTGCGGGAGATTTGAAAAAGGCGGTGAAGGAGGCGTGTTTCCCGGAAATTGCGCCGTTTCCCATCGCTTTCATTCCCGGCGTGCGCAATTTTGAGGGGCGTGTGACCCTGGAAAATTTCAGCATGATGGACATGATGCGGGGAGAGGAAACCGAAGCCATGGGCCTTTACGATCTGCTCCGACCCCAGGGAGAGACGGTGCTGATCCTGCCGGGCTCCCATAACAAATTTGTACGCATGGACGCGGAGGGAAGAATACGCGGATGCATGACCTCGATTTCCGGGGAACTGCTCGATGCGATGACCCATCATACGATTTTGGCCGATGCGGTTCAAAGCGGTTTTGCCAGCGCGGAAACGTACGACGGCGATATGGCCCGCGAGGGCGCATGGGAATGCGCTCACAGCGGATTGGGAAGGGCCGCGTTTGCAGGCAGAATCCTGAATACCCTGGGCAAAGAGCACGCATCCGCGATTCAATCCTATCTGCTGGGAGCGGCTCTGGCGCTGGATGTGCAGGCGTTGGGGGCTTTTCTGCCCAGCCGGGCAGAAGAATGGAGCACCGCTGTTCCCGATGGGCTGGGCAGCGCGTTGGGCGCCGCTCCAGACGAAGGAGTGCAGATCGAGCCGCATATCTTTGTCGCTGGAAAAGCACCTGTGCAGCAGGCGATGTGCGACGTGCTGGACGCGCTCGGATATGAGGGGGCGCAGGCCGTGCCGCAGGAGATCTCCGGGAAAATGGGGCTGCATGGCGCGCTGCTCATCGGGCTGTAAGATCAAAGACGGCTGATCGTCATC
>DVMG01000028.1 GCA_018715105.1 Candidatus Ventricola intestinavium | reverse complement strand
GATATGGCCCGTTTTACGCTTCCCCGTGATCTTTACCATGGTAAGGGCTCTCTGGAGGCTCTTAAGAATTTTGAGGGCAAACGCGCGATGATCTGCGTCGGCGGCGGCTCGATGAAGCGCTTTGGCTTTCTGGACAGGGCGATTGGTTACCTGAAGGAGGCCGGCATGGAGGTTGAGCTCTTTGAGGGCATTGAGCCGGATCCGTCTGTGGAAACCGTCATGAAGGGTGCAGACGCCATGCTCAAATTTGAGCCGGATTGGATTATCGCCATGGGCGGCGGCTCCCCGATTGACGCGGCGAAGGCCATGTGGATCAGGTATGAGTATCCCGATTGCACGTTTGAAGACATGTGCAAGGTTTTTGGCATTCCTCCGCTGCGCCGCAAGGCTCGTTTCTGCGCCATTTCTTCCACATCCGGCACGGCGACGGAGGTGACGGCCTTCTCGATCATCACCGATTATTCCAAGGGAATTAAGTATCCCATCGCTGATTTTGAAATCACACCGGATGTGGCGATCGTCGATCCGGATCTGGCGGAGACCATGCCGGCCAAGCTGGTTGCTCACACCGGCATGGATGCCATGACGCACTCGATTGAGGCATACGTGTCCACCGCCAACAGCAGCTATACGGATCCGCTGGCCATTCATGCCATTGAAATGATTCAGAGCGACCTCGTCGCTTCCTACAAGGGGGATATGGCCGCCCGCGACCGTATGCATGATGCGCAGTGCCTGGCCGGCATGGCGTTTTCCAACGCGCTGCTGGGCATCGTGCATTCGATGGCGCATAAGACCGGCGCGGCGTTTGCCGATTATGGTGCGCACATCATTCATGGCGCGGCCAACGCCATGTATTTGCCCAAAGTGATCGCCTTCAACGCCAAGGATGAAACCGCGAAAAAACGCTATGGCATGATTGCGGGTTATATGAAGCTCGGCGGCAAGGATGATGACGAAAAGGTTGCCCTGCTCATCGCCTATCTGCGCAGGATGAACGATGATCTGCATATCCCGCACTGCATCCGGCACTATGGCGCGGACAGCTATCCCTGCGAGCAGGGCTTCGTGCCGGAGAATGTGTTCCTTGAGCGCCTGCCGGAAATTGCTAAAAACGCCATTGGCGATGCATGCACGGGCTCCAATCCGCGTCAGCCCAGTCAGGAGGAAATGGAAAAACTCCTCAAGTGCTGCTATTACGACACGGAGGTCGATTTCTGATCCGGCGGCAGAGGGGTTTGGGGAGAGGACGTCGCACGGGACGTCCTTTTCCGTATATCGGTTCGTGTCTGTAAAGATGCGCAAAAGGGCGGAAAACTCGGAGGAAATTTCTGGAAGGATAAAAAATACACACACGGATCAACTGCCGGCAGGTGTGCGGGCGATCCATGTCGAATTAACATGCTCATGTGCCTGACGTCGAGTCAGGAATGCTTGATTCGGGAGGATTTATCATGTTCAAGATCGTCAAAAAAGAGCGCCTGAACCCGACCGTCACAAGGATGGTGATTGAAGCGCCGTTCGTCGCCCGAAAGGCGGAACCCGGCCAGTTCATCATCTTCCGGGCCTTTGAGGACAGCGAGCGCATTCCGCTGACCATTGCCGGTTATGACCGCGAGGCCGGCACCGTCACGATCATCTATCAGATTGTCGGCGGCTCGACCATGGAACTGGATACCATGGAAGAGGGCCAGTGCCTGCATGACTTTGTCGGCCCGCTTGGCATGGCCACGCATACCGAAGGGCTCAAAAAGGTCTGCGTCGTCGGGGGCGGCGTGGGCTGCGCCATTGCGCTGCCCGTCACCCAGAAGCTGCATGAGCAGGGATGCGAGGTGCACGCCGTGGTGGGATTCCGCAACAAGGATCTGGTTATTCTCGAAGAGGAATTCAAGGCGGCTTCCAGCAAAATGATCATGATGACGGATGACGGAAGCCACGGAGAAAAGGGCGTGGTGACCGCCGCGCTTGAGCGCCTGATTCAGGAAGGGCATGCGTATGACGAGGTCATCGCCATCGGCCCGCTGGTGATGATGAAGTTTGTCTGCGAGGTCACGAAAAAGTATGGCATCAAGACCGTTGTATCCATGAATCCGATCATGATCGACGGCACAGGCATGTGCGGCGGATGCCGCCTGACCGTGGGCGGAGAGACAAAGTTTGCCTGCGTGGACGGCCCGGATTTTGACGGGCACCTGGTCGATTTTGACGAGGCGATGAAGCGCAGCACCATGTATCGTGATTTTGAGCAGCATGCTCGCGAAGCCCACTGCAACCTGATGAACAAGGAGGTCCAATAACATGGCCGTCACGCGCAATATGGATCCGAAGAAGTGCCCGATGCCTTCTCAGGAGCCGGATGTCCGGAATAAGAATTTTGACGAGGTTGCCCTCGGCTATACCTATGAGATGGCCGTGCAGGAGGCGCGCCGCTGCCTGAATTGCCCCAAGAAGCCCTGCCAGAGCGCCTGCCCGGTGCAGATTGATATCCCCGCGTTTATTGGCTGCGTGGCGCAGGAGGATTTGGAAGGCGCCTATCGGGTGCTTTCCGCCTCTTCCGCATTGCCGGCTGTGTGCGGCCGCGTCTGCCCTCAGGAGACGCAGTGTGAAAGCAAGTGTGTGCGCGGCATCAAGGGAGAGCCGGTGGCCATTGGCCGGCTGGAGCGCTTTGTCGCCGACTGGCACCGCGAACATGTCCGGGAGGAAATCAAGGCGCCGGAGTCAAACGGCCATCGGGTTGCCGTCATCGGCGCAGGCCCCTCCGGCCTGACCGCGGCGGGCGATCTGGCCAAGATGGGGTACAAGGTCACCATCTATGAGGCGCTGCACCTGGCAGGAGGCGTGCTGGTTTACGGCATTCCGGAGTTCCGCCTGCCAAAGGCCATCGTGCAAAAGGAGATTGACGGCCTGAAGGCTCTGGGGGTGGATATTGAGACCAACATGGTCATCGGCAAGGTGCTCACCATCGATGAGCTGTTTGAGATGGGGTTTGAGGCGGTCTATATCGCATCCGGAGCGGGCCTGCCGCGTTTTATGAACATTCCGGGCGAGAGCCTCAAGGGCGTCTATTCCGCCAATGAATACCTCACGCGCATCAATCTGATGAAGGCCTACAAAGAGGGCAGCAAAACCCCGATTAAGAAGAGCCACCGGGTCGCCGTTGTCGGCGGAGGCAACGTGGCCATGGATGCCGCCCGCTCCGCCAAACGGCTGGGCGCCGAGGAGGTTTACATCGTTTATCGCCGCGGCATGGAAGAGCTTCCCGCCCGAAAGGAAGAGGTGGAGCATGCCCAGGAGGAAGGCATCATCTTCAAGACCCTGACCAATCCGGTCGAGGTGCTCGGCAATGAGAAGGGCGAGGTTTGCGGCATGCGCTGCGTGGAGATGGAGCTCGGCGAGCCGGATGCCTCCGGCCGCCGCCGTCCGATCGTCAAGGAGGGAAGCGAGTTTGTGCTGGATGTAGATACGATGATCATGTCCATCGGCACCAGCCCGAACCCGCTGATCCGCTCCACCACGCCCGGCCTGGAGACAAACCGGCATGGCTGCATCGTCACCAACGGAGACGACGGCCTGACCAGCCGCCCGGGCGTTTACGCCGGCGGCGATGCGGTTACCGGCGCGGCGACGGTCATTCTGGCCATGGGCGCGGGCAAGCACGCGGCCAAAGCCATCGACGCTTATATTAAGGAAAAGAGCGCATAAAACCCGCTTCCGGGATTTTCCCATAGAGCAGGGCTTTCCCCCTTGAGGGAAGGCTCTGCTTTTTGTATGCCTGAATCAAAGTAACCGCTCAATAATCCCGCGCCCTGACAAACCCTACTAATCGTGCGATACTTATCCATAGTACTTGAAAAACCGGAATCCAGAAA
>DVMG01000200.1 GCA_018715105.1 Candidatus Ventricola intestinavium | reverse complement strand
TCGCTCAGACCGACAAACCGGTATGTCTCTTCCAACGATTCCATCTGCGTCAGATAGAGATCCACAGCCTCGGCGGTATACACGCTGTTGTCCGACATATGCAGGATGAACACGGCGCCGCTCCTCGTTCGCCGGAGCATGCTGTTGGCCAGCGCCTGCGCGCTCTCCGCCTTGTAATCCTGCGTGGTATACGTGCCCGATACGCTGTACGTGAAGCCGGAATCAAACACGGCTTCCAGGCTGTTTTTTCCCACCGCCAGCGTCGGCGGGCGGAAAAGCAGGCTCAGCGCCGGCCGGCCATCCACGCGCACATCCCCGATTACATCCAGCAGATCCTGATAGGACTGCTCAAGATCCCGGCGGAATGCCTCCAGCTCTTCCTCCGTCAGCTCTTCAAAGCGCGTGCCCGCGTCATTGAGCGCATTGGAAAGCGGATAATGCGTGCGGGTGTGGCTTCCGATGGTGTGCCCCTCCTGCGCGATGGCGCGCAGCAGGTTGGGATTATACCGGACATTCTCCGTTCGGATAAAGAACGTCGCCCTGGCCTGGTGCTTTCTGAGCACATCCAGCAGCCTGGTGATGTTTTCATCGGTTCCCCAGTCGTCAAACGTCAGGAACACCATGTTGGAATCGTTTTTAACCAGGCCGTCCGTGTCAAGCTCGCGGATCTCGGCGCTCGTAAAGCCGGGCAGGAAATAACGCGAATTCACCCAGCTAATGCCGATGTAACGCGCCCGGATCTCCTCAAAAGCATCCTTCCCCTCAAGCTGACCAGAATGGATTTTTCCCGCAACCTCCGGCAGATACGCCTCTTCCGGCACGGGATAGGTGTAGGTGTACGCCGTATTGTTCAAGATATCCATCGCAGCGCGAAGCGAATAGACGTTGCGCTCGGTGGCCATCCGCTCCACCAGCTCCCCCAGCAGGCTCTGGCTGTATTGAAACATGTTCATCTGGAAGTGCACGATGGCCCCGCGCTGGAGCACGCCATTTTCCGCCGGCATCACGCGTTCAAGCACCTGTCCGGCGTCCGTCTGCCTGGCATCCTCGGCCTGCACGGCCTCAAGCTGCTGCGTGAGCACCGTGTATCCTCCCGCCGCGGCCGCCTCGCACAGCTCCTGCGACGGCGTGCCGACGTTTTGGCGCACGGGAAGGTCGCCCTTATAACCAAACTCGTTTCGGATCCTGTCGCGCGCCGCATCCAGCTCGCTGAGCAGCGCGGACGCCGTTTGTCCGCTCGCGCGCTGCACGCTGATTCCCAGGGCGTGCCCGGCCTCAAGGATGCGCCGCACATCGCCGTCATGCGTCTCCAGATCCTCCTGCGTCACAAAAAATGTGGCCGTGCCCTGCACACGCTCAAGGGCCTCCAGCACGCAGGTGAGCTCTTCGCTGTCCCCCAGGCCGGAAAATGTAAACGCTACCGCCGGTTCCGTTGTATAAATGCCGGAAACGGGTTCCGCCTTCTCCGCCTGAGGCTGTGCGGCCTGCTCCCCGTCCTCCTCGCTTGCCGACGCGGCGCGGAGCAGGGCCGCCGCCGCGGCAATGCTGCTCTGCGTTTCTTCTTCCAGATCCACGCAGAGGATTTCCCCTCGCCGCACGCGGCTCAAAAACTCCTCTGCAGACGCCTCGTCCTGAATGCCGCTCAGCGCGGCATCCTGCGTGCAGACGTAAATCGTCTCAAGATCATTGGCAAGCGCCGCGGCGGGCAGCGTGCCGGATGGCTGCGCATTGGTGAGCAGGCTGTTGACGCGGCGGGAGCTCACCTGCGCAAGAATCTCCACACGGTCATGCAGCTCAAGAGCCAGCTCTTCGCCCTGCAGGCCCCCGTCATCGTCCAAAAAGAGCCCGATCTCATATCCTGCGCTCACAGCCGCCTGCACCCCTTCGCTGTTTGCCAGGGCCTGTTCGGCAGTGGAAAAAAAGATGGGTGTCATCCCGGATCCTGAAAACGCCTCGGCAACCGCCTGAACCTCTTCCGCCGTCTCCCCCATTCTGCAGAAAATCAGGTTGGCCTGGCCTTTTGAGGTCGTCAGCAGATTGCTCACCACCTCCGCCCCTTTCCCGTCGGCAAGCGCATGGTATCGTGCGGCGGTTTCTCCCTGCGGTGTCTCAGCCGTCCGGGCGGCCTCCTGCCTGCGCAGGCGCACGATCAGCCCCGTCGTGACGCACGCAAGGATGATCAAAGCCAGGAAGACCGTAAAGCGGATCTGCCGCCTGCGAATGCTGCTCATGGAACCCACCTCCTCTTGCTGTTTTCCTCGTGAAGGCAACGGGATAAACCCGCGCGGGTCACGGCACGTCACCCGCCGCCGAAACGGGATCCAGCGCCTCCGTCATGGTCACAAACCGGTATGCCTTGCCGCTCTGTTCCATCTGCGTCAGATAGCCGTCCAGCGCCTGCGCGGTGTAAATGCTGTTATCCGACATGTGCATGACCAGCACCGCGCCGGAGCGCGTGTTGCGCTCCATGCTCCTTTGCAGGCTCTGCGCATCCGTGGCGATATAATCCTGAGAAGAGAACGAGCCGGAAATCGACCACGTAAAGCCGCAGTCAAAGACGGTCTCTATCCCCACACGGCTGACGGCCAGCGTCGGCGGCCGGAAATACCGTGTCAGAGCGGGCACGCCATGAACCTGAACGTCGCCGATGATGCTTTGCAGCGTCTGATACGAGAGCACCAGATCTTCGCGCAGCGCGGTCACCTGCTCGCCGGTCAGCGTCAGATAGGTGTTCTTTTTCTCCGTGGAAGCATTGGAAAGCGGCACGTGCCGGTGCGTATGGGACGCGACGGCATGGCCCGCTTCCGCGATCGCGCGCAGCAGGTTGGGATTATTGGAAACATATTCCGTGCGCACGAAAAACGTGGCCTTGGCCTGGTGTTTGTCAAGCACATCCAGCAGCTGGGTAATGGTTTTGTCCGTTCCCCAGTCGTCAAAGCTCAGGAACACCATGTTGCTGTCGTTGTCGATGTATCCCCTTTTGTCGATCTGACGGATTTCAGCATTCGTAAAGCCCGGCAGATAGCTGGCTCTGTCCACCCACGGGGCGCCGATGTAGCGCGTGCGGATGAGCTCCATACTGTCCTGCGTCAGCTGTCCGGGATAGATTTTATCCCGCACAGCCGGCAAAACCGCATCCTCCGGAACCGGATACGTGTAACAGTATGCTTCGTTGCGCATGACGTCCATCACAGAGCAGAGGGGATACACGCTGCGCTCCCGCCCCACAAGGCCCACCAATTCGCCCAGGAGCGCGTCGTCCAGCCTGTATTGATTCATCATAAAATGGACAATCTCCCCGCGCTGCAGCGTGCGCCCATCCGCAGGAAGGATGGTTTCCAGGATGCTCTGGGCATCCGTCTTCAGGACATCCTCTTCGCGGACTGGGCTGAGCAGGGATGAAAGCACGGGATAGCCCCCTGCCGACGCGGCCCTGAGCATGGCCTCCGTCGCTCCTGTGCGCGCGGCGCGCACAGGCAGCTCCCCGGTATAGCCATACTCCTGCCGGAGTGCCTCTTCAATCAGCAGCATCTGCTCCAGCATTTCGGTTTCGCCTGGAAACCGCTCGGTTTCCACGCAGATGCCCAGATCATGCCCGGCATCCAGAATGCGCTGAAGATCCGTCCCGTAACGGCGCGTCTCCTCCAGCGTCACGTAAAACAGCGCCTTCCCCTCCATCGCTTCAAGCGCATCCAGCACGCCGGTGAGCTCCCGGCTGTTGCCCAGCCCGGAGAATGTGAAGCATGCCGCGCGCTGCGTGGTGTATATGCGCTTCATGGGCTCCTCAAGCTGCGTGAAATCCGCCGCATCCAGCAGCTCCCCGGCACGGGCCTCCATATCCGTGCTTTCAAGCGCCGTCAGCAAATGGCGCAGACACGCTGCCTGATCGCCCGCCTGCCTGGCGATTTGCACATGCAGGATGCCCTGCCGGGGGATCGCTTCGAGCAGCCGCCGGGCCTCCTCCACGGATGTGCAGTCGCCAAGCTCCAGAAAGGCAGACGGCACCACGATTTCGCCAATCCCATTGGCCGCAGCCGCCGCGAGCGCCTGTGCGTCGGGCTGGCTGGCTGAAAGCACCGAGGCCACCGAAACGCCGTACCGGGCATGAATCAGCGTGGCGGCGCGGCACAGCTCTGCCGTGAGTGCCTCGCCGTCGGCCCC
>DVMG01000199.1 GCA_018715105.1 Candidatus Ventricola intestinavium | reverse complement strand
GCAGCGGCTTGCGCGGCCTGTTCATCGTCTCTTTCAGGATCTCCTTGAGCACCTCGCGGGCACGGCGCGCATCGGTGATGCGCTGCTGCTTCACGCGCTCTTTCAGCTCTGTGATCACCCGGTCGCTCGTTTTGACGCCCATGTCGCTCATGATGAGGATGTCCACAAGATCCTCGTAAAAATCCTCATCGATCGTTTCGGTGGCCTCCACAAGCTCCTCCACACGGCCCGCCACGTTGGCGCGCGTTTTGGAAAGGCCCTGAAACAGCCGGGAAAAAATCCCCTTCTTTTCTTCATCCTGCCCCTTTGATCCATCCTGCCCTTCGGGCCCGGCGTGAAGGGCGGCCGCCTCCCTGCCCGATTCCGTTTTTCCGGCAGAAGCGGCCTGCGCAGGCTGCTCCTTCTTTTTTCCAAAGCCAAAAAATGCCACTTGATTTCACTCCTTTTAAGCTGGTTCCCGATGACCCGGCGCCGGGGCGTCAGGCCATCGCATCCTCGCGGACATCCTTGAGCTCCACGCTGAGCATGGTGGAGACGCCCTTCTCCTCCATGGCCACGCCGTAAAGCCCGTCGCATCGCTCCATCGTGCCCTTTCGGTGGGTGACGACGACAAACTGTGTGTCCTTGGAGAAATCGCGCAGATAATCCGCAAATGTGGAGATGTTGCCGTCGTCAAGAGCCGCCTCGATCTCATCGAGAAAGCAAAACGGCGTTGGCTTGAGCCGCAGCATCGCAAACAGGATGGCGATGGCCGTCAGCGCGCGCTCTCCGCCGGAAAGCAGCGAGAGCAGCTGCAGCTTTTTCCCGGGCGGCTGCGCGACAATCTCAATGCCGCAGCCCAGCACGTCGCTCTCATCCAGCAGCCGCAGCTCGGCCTGCCCGCCGCCGAAAAGCCTGACAAACGTTTCGCTCAGATACTGCTGAAGCAAACGGAAATTCTCAAGGAACTGGCGTTCCATCTGCGTCTGCAGCGCGCGGATGATGCCAAGCAGATCCTCCTGCGCCTTGATCAGATCGTCACGCTGGCGGCTCAGGTCGTCATATCGCTCGCGGCAGGCGCGGTAATCCTCCACGGCGGTGACGTTGACGGGGCCCATTGCGCGGATTTCCCGGCGGATTTCGCCGCTCCGCCTGTCGCCCGCCGCCAGGTCAAACGGCTCGCTCATGTATTCTTTTGCGCCCGCATAGGTCAGCTCATATTCATCCCAGATGCGCTCCTGCATCTGCGTCAGCTCGCTCTGGGTGCGGCTGAGGATCATCTCGGCTTTGTGGCACTTGTCCGCGTCCTGCGCAAGCGTCTGGCGCAGGGCATCCACCTGTGCGGTAAGCAGCCGGATGCTCTCCTGCCCCTCGCCGCGCGCGGCCTGGCGCGCCCCCAGCTGCGTCCGGGCCTCTTCAAGCCGCGCGGTACAGCCGGCCTGATCCGCTTCCTTCTGCGCAAATTGTTCCGTGCTGCGCTGATGGCGCAGCGTGAGCTGCTCGCGGCTTTCCCTCGCCTGGCCGATCTGAGCGGCAATCTCGTTTTGCTCCCGCCTCATGCGGGCACCGTCCTGCGTGAGCGCGCTCACATCGCGTTCCCCGGCGGCCAGCGCCACACGCAGGCCCTGCGTCTGTTCGCGCAGGGCATCCAGCGCTTCGCGCTTTTCATAGAGCGCATCGCTGAGCGCGGCGGTCTGCCTGTTCATTTCGTCGCTTGTCTTTTCCTCGCCCGCCTGCGTGTTCCGGGTGCCCGCAAGCTGGCTGTCGATCTGCGCGAGGTTCTGCGCGATCTGCTGCCTGAGCAGGTCGCATCGTTCCTCCTGCTGCGCATGGCTCTCGCGCTGGGCGCTCACCGTGCGCACGCGCTCCCCGGCAATGGAAACGTCAATCTGCGCCTGATGCAGCTCTTCAAAGGCCTGAGCGCGGCGCTGCTTGATCTCCTGGCGCTTTGCCTCGTCTTCTTCCAGCTGTTTCTGGGCGGCCTCCATCCGGGCCTCCAGCCGGGCGATCAGCGCCTCATGTTCCTTGATTTCCCGTTCGCGCGAGAGCAGGCTGGTCATGCGGGAGGCTGAACTGCCGCCCGTCATGGAGCCGCCGGAGTGCATGACGTCCCCCTCCAGCGTCACCAGGCGGAAAGCATGCCGCCCCCGGCGCATGATCTCGATCCCCGCATCCAGGTTTTCCGCCACCACGGTGCGGCCGAGCAGGTTTTCCACAATGCCGCGATAGGGCTCGTCAAACGCGACCAGCTCGCTGGCCACCCCCACACAGCCGGGCATGGATAAAAGCTGCCGCTCCTGGACGCTGAGCGTTTTGCCGCGGATCGTGGTCAGCGGCAGAAACGTGGCGCGGCCCAGCTTGTTTTTGCGCAGATAGGCGATCATGTCGCGGGCAACATATTCATCCGCCGTCACCACATTTTGCAGCGCGCCGCCGAGCACGGCTTCCACCGCCCGTTCCAGCTCCTTGGGCACGCGCATCAGCGAGGCAACCACGCCATGCACGCCCGCGTTCCCCCGCGCATGAATCAGCACCTGCTTGACCGCCTGCTGATATCCCGCATAGTCCCGCTCCATCTCCCGCAGCACGCGCAGGCGGCTGAGCGCCGCCTGCTTCTGGCCGCCGGCATCCGTGAGCGCCTGCTGGGTGCCGGCGATGCGCCGGGCCATCTCCTGTGACTCCGCCTCGATCGCCTGCTCTGCCCCGGCGCGGCGTTCTTCTTCCTGCCGCGCCTGAGCAAGCTCGTTTTGCGCCTCTTCAAGCTGCCCGTCAAGCCTGGAGGCGAGGGCGGCGAGCTCCTCCCGCTGGGCGTCGGCCTCCCGGCCGCGCCGCTCCAATTCCTTGCGCAGGGTGGACAGCCGTGCTTCACGGGTGCGCACATCACTCAGGCGGTTCATGGCCTCGATAATGGCGCTTTTATGCGCTTCCAGCCGTTCCTCTGCCTCGCGCGCCGCATCCTGCGCGGCGGCCAGCTCTTCTTCCCTCCGGCGCAGTTCTTTTTGAGTCTCCGTCACCTGCGTGCGGGCCGCCAGCAGATCCGATTCGTTTTTCCGAATATCCCGATCCAGCGCATCGCTGCGCGCGCGTTTTACGTCTTCATCCTGGCTGAGGGCAAGCACATCCTTTTCCATGCGCGCGATTTCGGCACGGAGCACGCCCAGTTCGCCCTCGCGCGCCTCTTTTTCCCTTGTGAGATCCAAAACCGCCTCATGCGCGGCAGAAACCTCCGCTTCCAGATGCTGCATGGCCTCATTAGCCGCATCCCGCTGGGCGCTTTGCTCGTCCACCTGGCGCTGCTCCTCGGCAATCGCATCGCGAAGCCCCTGGAGCATCTGCTCTGCGTCGCTGATGCGCTCCTTCGCGCGGTCGCTGCGCAGAACAAAGGCGGAGCAATCAAGCGTGCGCAGCTCATCGCGCAGAGAAAGATAGCGCCGGGCCGTTTCGCTGGCCTTCATAAGCGGCTCCAGCTGGCCCTCCAGCTCCGAGAGGATATCCTCCACGCGGGAAAGGTTGTCCCGCATGTTGGCCAGGCGCTTTTCACTCTCTTCCTTGCGCGCGCGGTATTTGACAATGCCTGCCGCCTCTTCAAAGATGCCGCGCCGGTCCTCGCTCTTCTGGGAGAGGATCTCGTCAATCCGGCCCTGGCCGATGATCGAATAGCCCTCCTTGCCCACGCCCGTGTCGCGGAACAGGTCGACGATATCCCTGAGCCGGCATGCCGCCTTGTTGATGTAGTATTCGCCCTCTCCGCTGCGGTACGCGCGACGGGTGATCATGACCTCGGTAAAATCCACCGGCAGCGCGTGATCCTCATTGTCAAACACGAGGGATACCTCGCAATAGCCCAGGCGCTTACGTTTCTGCGTGCCGCCGAATATCACATCCTCCATCCTGCCGCCGCGCAGCGCCTTGGCGCTCTGCTCGCCCAGCACCCAGCGCACCGCGTCGGACAGGTTGGACTTGCCGCTGCCGTTCGGGCCGACAATGCCCGTGATGCCCTGGTCAAAGACCACCACCGTCCTGTCAGCAAACGACTTAAAGCCGTAAATCTCCAGTCTCTTCAGCCGCACGTTCGCGACTCCTTTCCATCCCCGCGGGCGAACCGGCCCGCGAGGCCCTGCTTACTTTTCACCGTTCAGGCGCTCCATGGCCATCCTGGCGGCGGCTTCCTCGGCGCGCTGCTTACGCGCACCCCTGCCCCGCCCCAGCTCGGTGCCGTCCGCCCGGAGCACGCGCGCGGTAAACTGGCGCGCATGCGGCGGCCCTTCCTCCGCGATAATCTCATAGGTCGGCGTGACCTCGCCCCGCGCCTGGAGGTATTCCTGCAGGGCGCTCTTGGCGTCGCGGTCGCCCTGTTCATCGGTCTTATAGCCGTCCATCGCCAGATCAACCAGAGCAGCGGCTTTTTCAAGCCCCGCATCCAGATACACGGCGGCGATAACCGCCTCCATCGTATCGGCGAGGATGGAAGGGTTGTCCCTTCCGCCCACCACCTCTTCTCCCCGGTCGAGCTTTAAAAAGCTGCCCAGCCCCAGGCGCTTTGCCGCACGCGCCAGGTTGGCCTCACACACCAGAGCGGCGCGCTTGCGCGTGAGCTGTCCCTCGCGCAGCTTGGGATAATCCCGATAGAGCACGCGGCTGACGCAGACCTCCAGCACCGCATCGCCCAAAAACTCAAGCCGCTGATTATCCTGACACTTGTGTTGCAGGGCGTAGGATGGATGGGTCATGGCCAGATCCAGCAGGCCCGGATCGGAAAACGTGTGGCCGATCGTCCGCTCAAGCAGTCGATAATTCATGCTTTTTTCCTCCATGTTCAGCTTCCGCTGCCTGTATGCCGGCCCGTCCATTTCGCTTCGCGCCAGGCGCGCGTGCGAAGTGAAATACACGGGAAGGATGCCGCCCGGCGCAATCCCGCCGGGCGGCCTGCCTGTCACATCTTCTCTTCGATATAGCGAACCATATCCTGCACGGTTTTGACCTTTTCGATCGCGTCATCCTCCACTTCGATGCCGAATTCGCTTTCCACATCCATCACCAGCATCATCACGGAGGCGCTGTCCGCCTGGAGATCCTCACGCAGGCGCGCCTCCGGCTTCACCTCATCCGCGCTGACGCCCAGCTGCTGGGCCACCATGTCCTTGAGTTTTTCATAAACCATTGCCGTTTCCTCCTTTTTAATATGACTAAAATAGAATCGTTCAGGCAGAACGGTTCGGGCCGGGCCGTTCCGTGAAGAGACATCCCCGGCTTTTCCAGAAGCCGCCCATCCGTTCCTGCATCCTCCCGGCTGTGCGCTCATTCCCCGCTGACGCTCAGGCGCGCAACCTCTTCGCGGATCAGATCCACCACGCCGCCGGCAACCACCTGCCGCGCCTGGCGGATGGCGCAGAAAATGGCGCGCGCGTTGGAATTGCCATGCGCCTTGATCACCGCGCCTTCCACGCCCAGCAGCGGCGCGCCGCCCACTTCGGTGGAATCAAAGCTCTTTTTCAGATCCCTGAATGTGTCCTTTGCCAGCAGCGCGGCCACCTTGCCCTTGCCGGAGCTCATCAGGCCGCCCTTGAGCAGGCCAAAGAGCATGGAAATCACGCCCTCCGTGTTCTTGAGCAACACGTTGCCCACAAACCCGTCCGCCGCCAGCACGTCGCACCGGCCCGCGAGCGCATCGCGCGCCTCGATGTTGCCGGCAAATGCAAACGGCTGGGGCTTGGCCATCTGCTCGTATGTCTTCTGAGCCTGCTCATTGCCCTTGGCCGCCTCCACGCCGATGTTGAGCAGCCCCACCTGAGGGTTTTCCACCTTCATCACGCGGCGCATGTAGGCGCTGCCCATCATGCCAAACTGGACGATCCAGTCCGGCTTGCAGTCGACATTGGCGCCGGCATCCACCAGCAGCATGGGCCGGCCGGGCACGGGCAGCAGCGTCGCCAGAGCCGGGCGCGCCACGCCCTTGATGCGGCCAATCTTAAACATGGCGCCCGCCATCAGCGCGCCGGTGGAGCCTGCGGAGACAAACGCCTGCGCCTCACCACGGCGCACGATGTCCATCCCCACGACGAATGTGGATTCCTTCTTCCTGCGCAGCGCCATGACCGGGTGTTCTTCGGTGGAGATCACCTCCGGTGCGTGAACGACGCTCAGGCGGCCGCGCACGGAGGCAAGCGCCCCCGCGTCCGCGTAGGCGCCGATGGTTTCCTCGATGAGCGCCTGCGGGCCGGCTAGGATGATCTCCAGATCTTCAAACTCGCGCAGCGCGTCGATCGCGCCGTCCACGTTGACCTTGGGGGCAAAATCCCCGCCCATTGCATCCACGACGATCTTCATTGCGATCTTACTCCTTTAACGGACCCCCGTGACGGAGGTGTTTTGTAAACGCATACATGCCAATTCCCGCCGCCACGGCGAGATTCAGGGAATCAATGCGCCCGCTGTGCGGAATCCGCGTGCTCACGCCCCATGCGGCAAACGCATCCGGCAAACCGCTGGCCTCGTTGCCAAACACAAGGGAAAACGGCGCATTCACCCTTGCCACCGCTTCTTCAAGCGGCACCGCGCCCGTGAGCATGAAGGGGAACAGCTGCCGCTCTTCAAACTCCTCACGATACCGCTCGAAGCTGTCAAAATGGCGCACATTCAGCGAAAAGGCGGCGCCCATCGAGGCGCGGGTCACATGCGGATCGTCCGAATCCACTGCCGGCCGGATGATGGCGATGTTGGTCAGCCCAAACCCCAGAGCCGTCCGCAGAATTGTGCCGAGGTTTCCGCTGTCGCTGGGATGATGCAGCACGACGTGCGGGGAATACGCGTCAAACACGCCTTCCGCCTTTTTATACACCATCGCGGCAAAGCAATTCTCCTTTTTTGAGATGCGGCCAAGCGCTCTGTCCGCCGTCTCCACCCGGATGCCCGCCTCCTGTGCCGCGCGCCTGAGCGCCTGAGCGCCTGAGCTCCCTTCGCTTTCCGAAGAAAGCAAAAGGCGCATGCAGCGGCCCTTCGCGTTTTTCAGGCACTCCATGGAAGGGAAAAGGCCCGGCGCGTAGGAATAATCGAGCGCCTTGTCATATGCTTCCAGCCTGCCCATGACCCAGGTTCCCTCCTTCCGCTGCAAAGTACACATTCATACATCTTGTG
>DVMG01000198.1 GCA_018715105.1 Candidatus Ventricola intestinavium | reverse complement strand
TCAATAAGGTACACGGATTTGAGCCGAATGTCAATAGAAAACCGTTGAACCTCTCATATTTTAGGGATAGAGAGCCAAGCATTTCCAATAATTCATAACAAACCTCATGATGCCGGTTGCCGTTTGCCGACATAAGCATCGCTTTCATTCAGGATAGGCGTTGCGTTTCCAGGAATTGCGGGAATCTTTTCTCCTTCAGAAGGGGGAGAAAAGCGTTTTGTCAACGGTCTGCGGTCTGCAACCGTCATGATGCAGGCTGCAGGCCCGGCAAAGAGCTGTAAATTTCGTTGCTTTGTGCCCGAGGCCGCTGCTTGGCAGGCGGATTATAACAAAAGAAGGGCAGGATGCCCTGCTCCTTCTTTCGTGCCTGGTTTTATTCGCCCACAGGGACAGCCGTGCGCTCCTTGTCATCGAAAATCAGTACCTTGACCTTCTTATTTTCATCGGTCATATTCCAGATCCATTCGGCATTGATGCCGCCGTCGGCTGATGCATCGTGCGCTATGCAGATGTTGCCGCGTGTCGCCTTCTGCCCGAGCGTTCCCTCGAGCATGGAAAAATCACTGCCGTTGCGTCTGGTGGTGGGGATTTCCTCCAGGTGGTAACTGCCGTTGATCCGGATGGTATACTTGCAATAGCCATTGCCGTAGTATTCTGTGGTGCCGCGCCGCGTAACGGTGATAAACTCGCCGGCAGGCGTCTCCCGGTGCAGATATTTGCTGGTGGGCAGGCCGGTGCTCACCGAACAGGAGCCGATGCGCTCGCCATCCTTGAAGACGGTCAGCGTTTGCGTGGCTTTGTCAATGACGATGCCGTATGTGGTGTTTGGCTCGACGACGCGCAGCTTATTGGAGCGGATATAGCCCCGTACAAAGGCGCCGTCCTCATTGCGGTAGGCCTCCACCAGAGCCCAGCCATCGCTTTCGGAAAGGACATTCAGCCCCTGAGAAATGCCGGATACGGTGCCCAGCCTCTCGCGGCCTTCTTCCGGGGAATCATAGATATAGGCGGATTCGCTTTCGCCCACATCCACGCCAATCATCGTGCGTGTCAGAGCGGCCCAGATTTCCGCATCGCTGGCCGAGGCGGTGAGGCCCCAGTAACCGGCGTCCTCCTGCGGGACGATATCGCCGACGCCTACCCCGATGGCATATCCTTCAGCGCCCACCACCGTGCTGCCCGCGCTATAGGCGACATCCGGCGTGGATGCGGACGCGCTTGTGGAAGAGGAGGAGCCTGTTGAGGAAGAATCCGTGGATGCAGCCCCTTCGTCCGTTCCCTGCGTGCCGGAACTCTCCGGCGCGGTGCTCTCCTCTTCCGACACGACGGGAGCGTTGACCGTGAGCGGATGCGTCACCGTCGAGGAGGCAACCCCAAACTGACTGACCATTGTGCCGCTGACGGTATACGTGCCCGCATCAAGGGGCTCTCCGCTGTCATCCACCGCGCTGATGAGGAGGAAGTTTTCTTCAGTGTGAACTTCGTGGTAATCGCACAGCGTTGCCACTTCAAGGCCGCTGCTGTCATAAAGCGAAAGCGTCAGGAAACCGGGGAGGGAAGCGGTAACCGTCAACTGGGTGGAAAACCCGCTGTTGACGCCGTTTTCCGGAGAAGCGATCTCAAATACCGGCGCCTCGGAAGCATCGGGGGCGGCCAGAACGCCGGCAGCCGGAGAAGACAAGGCGGCGCAGACAAGCAGCGCCGACAGAGGGCGAATGAGCTTCATAGCAGTTGGGCTCCTTTCAAACGTGAGGCGCACCGGGAAGGCGGGCCTGCGCATCGCGCCGAAGATCAACATCTTTTATGATATCTACCATCATACCGCAAAATGAGGACGGATGCAAGAGAAAAGGCGAAGAAACGCGCCTTTTGTCATGCCGCCGTGCCTTGGAGGACTGACCGGCAGAGGATGCTTTTTGCAAAACCCGCCGGCATGCTTGCAATCGTTCGATGTTTCAGGTATAATCATATTCAGGCCAGAGAGGAAGGAGCTTCTGTATGAAAACCGTAACCATTCGTCTGACCATGATGACCGATCATGTGAAGAATTTTGTCAGCCTGGTGAATCGTTATCCGTATGATATGGATCTGCGTTCAGGCCGGTATGTGGTGGATGCCAAATCCATTCTGGGCATTTTTTCGATTGATCTTTCCAAGCCGATCCGCATGACGATTTACAGCGATGAGTGCGATGATCTGCTCAGGGAACTTGACGATTATATCGTCAAGGAGGAGCCTGAACAGGAGCAGCAGTAAGCACGCCGCTGGGGAGGTGCGCCTGTGTTTGACACGCATGCTACGGAAGAAGAAGACAAGCTTGTCGTCCTCCGTTCGCTTGAATACGTGGGCGGCTGCACACAGGAGCAACTGCTGCGCTTCGTGGTAGAAACACAGTTGATGAACCAGTTCCAGTTTTATCTGGCGCTGGGTGCGCTCCGCGAGGCGGGATTTGTGCGCGAATCTCACCATCTGGAAGGGACGCTCCTCATCCTGACGCCGCAGGGGCGGCAGAGCGTGGAGCTGTTTGGCTCACGCATTCGGGCTTCTTTGCAGCAAAAGCTGGAGGAAAACGGCGCGTCCTGGCGCAGACGGTTTCGGGATGAACTGCAGATGCCTGCGGACTGGGTGGAGACGGACAACGGCTTTATCGTCACGCTGCGCGCGCTCGAGTCGGGTGCGGAAATATTCTGCCTCACGCTGACCGCCGCGACCAAGGCGCAGGCCAGACGGTTTTGCGAAAGATGGCCGGGCCGCGCGCCTTATCTGTATCAGACGATCATGGAGCAGCTGGGGGAGGCCGACCGCAGCGGTGCGCAGGAAAAAGCGGAAGAGGAGAAAGAAGGCTGAAAGACAGGGCCCCATGAAAAGGGCATGGAGGCAGCCGGAAAAGGCGGCGCCGGGCGGGAAAATGGCCCGCTTGATGCGCGTTGATTGCATTTGGATGGAGGGAAAGGACGGCTTTTTCTTAGAGGCGGCGCCTGCCGCTTTTGGGGAAAAGGCCGTTTTTTTTGATGGATTTGAATCCTTTGGGAGGGAAAAAGCCGACTCAAAGTGCTCAAAATTCCGTGCGGCAATCCAGGAAGAAGGATGTGGTTTCGCGACTAAATAGCGGTATTTCGCGTGGGAGGAAGGCCGCCTAAAATGCTGCTTGCTAAAATAGATTTATTCTGGCGGGGGAATGAGTCGCCCGGGAAGAAATCCGTAAAAGGAGAAGAACGCATATGGTCAAGCAGATGGAAGAACTCAGGAAAATCCCATGTCCGGTTTGCAAGCAGGATACCGATATCAGCGTGGCGGAAGATACCGTGCTTTACCGCTTCCCGCTGTTTTGCACCCACTGCGGAAGGGAATACCGCATCAGTGTGGTGCGTTTTAAAACGCTCATCAGCGACGGAAACGTGGATTGATGCATCGTCCAAATGGAAAAAGCGGGCCGTTTTCCCTCTTTCATGAAGAGGAAACGGCCCGCTTTTCTCTTGGCGGTCCATTCTTCCCGTGCTTAAACGGCGGGGGAGGATGCGCCGCTTGCGATGCGCGCTACAGCCCGAACCAGGGCCATGGCGTCTTCCAGGGTGTTGAAGAGGCAGGGGCTTACGCGCACAGCGCCGCAGGAAAGCGTGCCCAGAAACCGGTGCACGCCGGGGGCGCAGTGCAGCCCGCCGCGAACGGCAATGCCCGCTTCATCCAGCGCAGAGGCCACTTCCTGGGAAGCGATTCCCTCCACATTAAAGCTCAAAAGCGACGCGCCGGGTTGTGTATAGACCCGGATGCCCGGCAAGTTGAGCAGTTCCTCGCGCATGCGTGTGCACAGGGCGACGGATTGCTCGTGCGCCTGTTCGCGATGGGAAAGGGCAAAGCGCATGCCCGCCAGCAGGCCGGCAATGCCCGGCAGATTCTGCGTGCCGCTTTCCAGGCTGTCGGGCATCATGCGCGGCTGGAACATGCTCTCGGACATCGATCCCGTCCCGCCCTGGCGCAGCGGGGCAAGCGTCAGCCCCGGCGCCACCCACAGCGCACCCGTACCGTGTGGGCCGAGCAACCCCTTGTGCCCGGGCATGGCCAGCAGGGAACAGCCCCATGTGCGCGGAGTCAGGGGCAGGTGCCCGGCCGTCTGCGCGCAGTCTAGCAGCAGCAGCACGCCGCGCCGCCTGCACATGGCGCCCACAGCGGCGACATCCTGCTCGATCCCCAGAACGTTAGACATGTGCGTCATCGCCACAAGACGTGTGCGCGGAGTCAGAGCCCGCTCGATATCCTGCGCATGGATGCGTCCTTCGCTGTCCGGAGGAATGAGGGTGAGCGTGATAATCCCACTGCGCGAAAGCTCGGAAAGCGGCCGCAGAACGGAGTTATGCTCCATGAGCGTGGAAACCACGTGGTCGCCGCTGCGCAGCACGCCGTGGATGGCCATGTTGAGGGCATCCGTCGTATTTTGGGAAAAGGCCACGCGCGAGGCGTCGGGTTCGCCCAGCATCCGGGCGATTTCCTCGCGGCAGCTTTCCATGATCCGCCCGGCTTCAAGCGCCAGAGCATGCCCCGACCGGCCGGGATTGGCCCCGTATTGTGTGAGCGCCGCCGTCATCGCTTCTGCCGTGCAATCCGGCTTGGGAAAGCTGGTGGCCGCGTTATCCAGATAGATCATCCCGCATCCCTTTCCTTCCTCCTGCGCCGTGCCCGCACCGCCGAGCCGCGCCCTTCATACGCTACAGTATATGAGGTCTGCCCTCAGGTAGACCCAGGGGAGGGGAATGCACATGAATCAATCCTTTGGCATTGCCGCTTTCCGTTCGCGCACGCAGGTGCTGCGCATGGAGGATGCCCTGCGGCGCGCAGGGCTTTCTGCCGGCGTGATTTCCACGCCGCGCGAGGTGGCGATCGGTTGCGGGCTTTCCGTTCGGTTTGAGCTGTCGGAGGCCGCGCAGGTGATGCAGGTTTACCGGCGGGTGAATCCCGGCGCGCTCATCGGTTTTTACCGTGTGGATCATTACGGCACACGCCAGATTCAGCTTACGCCGCTGCATATGTAGCGCGGCGCAGGCAGAGCCCGGCTGAAAACGGAGAGACAAAGGCAGGAAAAGGCGGGAACCCGCGAATGCCGTCCTGCGGCATCCGCAGGTTCCCGAATACAAGCGGGCTGCATGGAAAAATCAGGCCGCGCGCCGGGGAAGACGCCGGGGCGGACGGCTTGCCTTTTTTTCGCGGCAAGGCTATAATGGTGAAAACCGTTTCGCAGATGCGGCGCTGCCGATGAAACGATGAGCGTAGAAAGGAAAACACATATGACGCAGGAAGAAAAAAACAAAGGCATCCTTGCGGAGCTGAGCCGTCTGTATCCCCAGGCCGGGCCGGCGCTGCATTTTAAAAACCCCTATCAGCTGCTTGTGGCCGTCATCCTGTCCGCGCAGTGTACGGATGTAAAGGTGAACATGGTTACACCGGCGCTCTTTGAGGCGTATCCCGACGCCGCGGCGCTGGCCGCGGCCAGCCCCGAGGAGGTGGAACCCTTGATCAGGACATGCGGCCTTTACCACAATAAGGCCAAAAATCTCGTGCTGACGGCGCGGACGCTGTGTGAAAAATACGGCGGGGAGGTGCCGGCGGATCATGAGGCGTTGCAGACGCTGCCCGGTGTGGGCCGCAAGACGGCCAATGTGGTGATGAGCTGCGCCTTTGGCATGGATGCGATCGCCGTGGACACGCATGTCTTCCGCGTGAGCAACCGCCTGGGCCTGGCCGATGCGCCGGATGTGCTCAAAACCGAGCGCCAGCTGATGGAACATATCCCCAAAGAGCAGTGGAGCCGCGCACACCACTGGCTGATCCTTCATGGACGGCAGGTCTGCACAGCCCGCCGTCCCGCATGCCCGACATGCACGTTGCATGCGTTATGCGAATATGCGAACGGCAACCCGAAAGGAAAGAAATAGGCGCCGGCCCTCAGCCGCGAACGGCCTCAAACGCTTCCCTGGGGGACTTGAAGCCGAAGAGAACGTCGAGCAGCCCGTCCCCAAACCGGTTGAACATCACAAACGGAAGCGTGATCGCGAGCCGGGCCGCGTTCATATCAAGCGGCTCCTTGCCGGCGTGGACGTATGTTTTAAAGCGGATTTCTCCATCATCCATATTCAGCTCGAAATTGCCGTTGCGCATGTTGAAATTCGCGCGTGTGATGTATTCCGCCACGGCAAGGCGCGTGTCTTCCCCGGCGGAGAGAGGGATCTGGGCGAGCGCGGAAAAGTTATCCTCCCGCACGATAAGGAGCATCTGCGCGCTTTGAAGCCGGCAGCTGAGTTTCATGCGCAGGGTGAACAGGGCCACGTTTTCCCTTTCCTCAAACGTGGTATGGATGCCGGATGCCGAAAAGAACGCGCGCAGCTTGTCGGTAATTTCCTGTGAATAGGCCATGAGGGCGCCTCCGTTTCCGCTTCAAGCGATTTCTTTCTTTCAGTATACCCGTTTTGCGCGGGACTGTCAAACCGAAAAAGAAGGCGGAAAAAAGAAGAAAAAATCCAGATTCTCTTCGGTTTGTTTGAAAATCGAAAGAAATTTGAGAGAAATCTCTTGACAGATGCATTTTCGGACGCTATAATGCTCACCATAATCAAAACGGCTGAGAAAGAGACGAGTACCCTGCGTTTTCGATCAGGGAGGCGCGGCCATGGACTGAGAGCCGCGCGCAGAAACCCCGCAGGCGAAAGAACACTCCGGAGCCGGTGCGCCGACCGTGCGGCCCCTGCCGCGCCCAGACGCATCCGTTTCACCCGCGTTAAGGGTTCGAGAGGCTGCCGGGTGATGGCCGCAGGCAGCAACTTGGGTGGTACCGCGGGGGTATTGTGTTTGTTCCCGTCCCGAGCATGTGTTCGGGACGTTTTTTTGTTGGCCGGCGATTTTGCACCGGAAGGCATGCGGACACAAAACGGCGCCCCGCGGGAAAAGATCGGAGGAATCGCGATGAAGACCATAACCGGAGAGATCAAAAAAGGCGAACACACGCGCTCGGATGTGCTTGCCATGCAGGAAGGGGCCTGCGCGCATGTGCATGGCATCGTGCATACGCTGCGCGATCTGGGGGATGTGCGCTTCATGCTGCTGCGCATGCCGCAGGGCGTTTTGCAATGCGTGCTGACCGACCGGGAGGCGGATGTGCGCGAGGCGGATGCGGTGAAGGTGGAAGGATGCGTCCGGCGGGACGGGCGTGCGCCCGGCGGCGCGGAGCTGCACGTGCAGAGCGTTCAGGTGCTCGCGCGCGCGGCGGGGGCCCTGCCCGTGCCCATCGGCAAAAACCGGATGAACCTTTCACTTTCAAGCGATCTGTCGCTGCGGTTTGTGACGCTGCGCAACCTGAGAAAACGCGCCGTCTTTAAAATTCAGGAAGGCGTTGTGCGCGGTTTTCGCCAGGCGCTGCTGGAAGAGGGCTTCACCGAGATCCATTCCCCCAAAATCGTCGCGCAAAACGCGGAAGGAGGAGCCAACCTCTTCCGGATGGAATACTTCGGACGCCGCGCCTATCTGGCACAGAGCCCGCAGTTTTATAAGCAGGCGATGGTGCCGGTGTATGAGCGCGTGTTTGAGGTGGGGCCGGTATTCCGGGCGGAAAAGCACAACACACCCCGACACCTCAATGAATACACCTCCCTGGATTTCGAGATGGGCTTTATCGACGGCTTTGAGGACGTGATGCAGATGGAAGCGGCGGTGCTTCAGCGCATCATACAGGTGCTTGAAAGCGATTATGCGCCGCAGCTGGATCTGCTGGGGGTGAAGCTGCCGCAGGTTTCCTCCATCCCCGCCGTGCGTTTTGACGAGGCGAAGCAGCGGGTGAGCGAGCGGTATCACCGCCCGATCCGCGATCCGTTTGATTTGGAGCCGGAAGAAGAGCAGCTTATTTCCCGGCTGTTTGAAGAGGAATCCGGCAGTGAGTTTGTGTTTGTCACGCACTATCCCAGCAGAAAGCGCCCGTTTTACGCGGCCGATGACCCGCAGGATCCCCGGTATACGCTCTCCTTCGATCTGCTCTTCCGCGGCATGGAGGTCACAACCGGCGGGCAGCGCATTCACGATTACAGGGAGCAGGTCGACAAGATGAAGAGAAGGGGCATGAATCCGGAGGATTTTGCCGGATATCTGACCCTTCACCGCTGCGGCACCTGCCCGCATGGGGGCCTGGGAATGGGGCTTGAGCGGTTTACCGCGCGCCTGCTGGGGCTTGACAACGTGCGGATGGCCTGCCTGTTCCCGCGTGACCAGCAGCGCCTCGACCCCTGAGACGAATCGTGAAAGAACACGCGAAAAAGAAAAGGAGGAGGAGCCATGGAGATTACCGATGGCCTGATCGCCTATGTGGCGGAGCTGGCGCACCTGAAACTGGATGATGCGCAGCGAGCGAAAGCCAGGGACGATCTGGCGCGGATGATCGGCTATGTCGATCAGCTGGCGGAAATCGATACCGAAGGCGTGGAACCGATGAGCCACGTCTTCCCGGTCAAAAACGTGTTTCGTGAGGATGAGGTTCGCGAGAGCATGGACCGCGAGGCGATTCTCAAAAACGCGCCGGAAAAGAAGGATGGATGCTTTGTCGTGCCAAGAACCGTGGAATGAGGCGGCAGGCAGCCCTGTAAAAGCAGCCCTGTAAAGGAGGAATGACGATGAACCTGCTGGACCTGTCCGCGCTTGAACTGGGCGCGAAGATACAAAGCCGCCAGATCCGGGTGGAGGAAGCGGTGCGCGCCTGCCTTTCACGCATGGAAGCGCTTGAGGGCGTCCTCCATGCGTTTGTCACCGTCACGCCGGAGGCGGCGCTTGAGCGGGCGCGGGATGTGCAGCGGCGCATCGACAGCGGCGAGCTCACCCATCCGCTGGCGGGCGTGCCCATGGCGGTCAAGGACGTGTTCTCCACAAAAGGCGTGCGCACGACGTGCGCCTCGAAGATGCTCAGCGAATATGTGCCGGTGTTTGACGCCACGGCGGTGAAAAAGCTGGAGGCGATCGGCGCGGTCTGCCTGGGGAAGACGAACATGGATGAATTCGCCATGGGGTCTTCCACGGAATCCTCCTTTTTCGGCGCGACGCGCAACCCGTGGGATCCCGCCCGCGTGCCGGGCGGCTCGTCGGGCGGCTCGGCGGCGGCCGTCGCGGCGCGGGAGGTCTTTTACGCGCTGGGCAGCGATACGGGGGGATCCATCCGCCAGCCGGCCTCCTTCTGCGGGGTGACGGGCATCAAGCCCACGTATGGAGCGGTTTCACGCTTTGGCCTGCTGGCCTATGCCTCCTCCCTGGATCAGATTGGCCCGATTGCCCTTGACGCGGCGGATGCCGCGGCGGTGACGGCCGCAATCATGGGGAGGGATGCGCTTGACAGCACCAGCGTGGATGCGCCTGCGCCCGGCGTGCCGCGGGGGGATGCGCTCGACGGCCTTCGCGTGGGCATTCCGGAGGATTATTTCGGCGAGGGGCTTCAGCAGGAGGTACGCGCGCGCGTGATGGAGGCGGCGCATGTGCTGGAGGGGCTGGGCGCGCGGCTTGTGCCCGTGCGCATGCCGGTGCTTGCGTATGCCGTGCCGGCTTATTACGTGCTGGCCTGCGCGGAGGCATCCAGCAATCTCTCCCGGTATGACGGTGTGAAGCTTGGCTTCCGGCCGAAGAACACGCAGGGGCTGCATGACCTGTATGTGGCCGCGCGCAGCGAAGGCTTTGGGGCCGAGGTCAGGCGGCGGATCATGCTGGGCGCGTTTGCGCTTTCCTCCGGCTATTATGATGCCTATTACAAAAAGGCCCTGCAGGTCCGGACGCTCATCAAGCGCGGCTTTGACGCCTGCTTTGAGCAGGCGGATGTGCTTTTGACGCCCGCCGCGCCCACAACGGCGTATCCCCTCGGCTTTCACGCAGAGGATCCAATCCGCATGTACCTGGGGGACATCTACACCGTGTCGGTCAACATGGCCGGCCTGCCGGGGCTTGTGATGCCCTGCGGCTTTGACGCAGAGGGCCTGCCGGTGGGCGCGCAGCTGATCGGCCGGGCGTTTGGCGAGCAGGCGCTCCTGAACTGCGCGCATGCTTATCAGCAGCACACGTCCTGGCACAGGCAGCGGCCCCTGTGCGGGCAAGGGAAGGAGGCCTGAACATGGCGGCGTATGAGATGGTCATCGGGCTGGAGGTGCACGTGGAGCTTTCAACCCGCACCAAGATCTTCTGCGGATGCACGACGCGCTTTGGAGGCGTGCCCAACACGCACACGTGCCCGATTTGCACGGGCATGCCCGGCACGCTCCCCGTGCTCAACCGGCGCGTGGTGGAATTTGCCATGGCTGCCGGGCTGGCGACAAACTGTGCGATCACGCGCGTGAGCAAGTTTGACCGGAAGAATTACTTTTATCCGGATCTGCCCAAAGCGTATCAGGTCAGCCAGCTGTATCTGCCCATCTGCCGAAACGGGCATGTGCACATCCGCACCGCGGCGGGGGAAAAGGAGATCGGCATCCATGAAATTCATATGGAAGAGGATGCCGGCAAGCTTCTGCACGATCCCTGGCTTGATAAGACGCTGGTGGATTACAACCGCTGCGGCGTGCCGCTCCTTGAAATCGTCTCCGAGCCGGATATGCGCTCTGCAGAGGAAGCCATCGCCTATCTGACAACGCTGCGCCAGACGCTGCAGTACATCGGCGTGTCCGATTGCCGGATGCAGGAAGGTTCTCTGCGCGCGGATGTGAATCTTTCCGTGCGCCCGGCCGGTCAAAAAGAGCTGGGCACCCGCACGGAGATGAAAAACCTGAACAGTTTTAAGGCCATCGCAAGGGCCATCGAGGGCGAATTCCGCCGGCAGGTGGAATGTATCCAGGACGGCGGGCGCGTCCTCCAGCAGACACGGCGATGGGACGACAACAAAGGCACCTCCTTTGCCATGCGCTCCAAGGAAAACGCGCAGGATTACCGCTATTTTCCGGAACCCGATCTGCCGCCGGTTGAGATTTCGGAAGCGTGGCTGGCCCAGGTTCGGGACCGCCAGCCGGAGCTCGCGCAGGCGAAGGCACAGCGCTATCAGCAGACGTTTGCCCTGAGTGAGTATGAGGCGAATCAGATCACCGCGGAAAAGCCCGTGGCAGATCTGTTTGAGCGCGCCGTTGCCGTGTGCGGGCATCCGAGGGAGACGGCAGGCTGGATCATGGGCGAGATGATGGCCATGATGAAGGAGAGACAGGTGATGCCGGAAGCACTTGAAATCACCGGTGAAGCGCTGGGCACCCTCGTGGCGATGGTGGCGGAAGGGCGCGTCAGCCGCCAGAGCGCGCGGGAGGCGTTTGCCTATGCTTTTCAGGGCGGGGAGGATATCGAGGGCTATGTGAGGGCACACGGGCTTGAAACGGTTCAGGAGGACGGCGTCTATCGCAAGGCGGTTGAAGAGGTGCTCAGCCGCTGCCGGAACGATGCGGATGCCTATCGCGCGGGAAACGAGAAGGCGCTCGGCTTCCTCATCGGCCAGGCCATGAAAGCCTTCCAGGGCAAGCCGGATCCCAAGCGCATTCGGGAGGCGCTGATGCGCGCGCTGAAGGCATGACATCCAGGGCGGAGAGCGCGCAGAAAAAGAGGAAGCCACGCCTGCTGGGGAGAAAATTGTCGATTACGGGAGAGATGGAATTCGATTATGCAAATCGACTGTATTTAACGTGTGATAAAAGTAGAAATCGAAGAAACATCAAAAAACACTTGCAAATATGTTCCGCATTGCATATAATGGGGAGTGTTTGGAACATATCGCATGCAGATAACAAGGGGGACGGACCATATGTCTTACGTGGATGAGGTTTATGAGCGCGTTGTGCGGGAAAACCCGAGCCAGCCGGAATTCCATCAGGCCGTGCGCGAGGTGCTGGATTCCCTGCGCGCCGTGATTGACCGCAATGAGGAAAAGTATCGCCGCGAAGCGCTTCTTGAGCGCATCACCATGCCGGAGCGTCAGCTGCTCTTCCGTGTGCCCTGGGTGGATGATAAGGGTCAGGTGCAGGTCAACAACGCGTTTCGCGTGCAGTTTTCAAGCGCTATCGGCCCGTATAAGGGCGGCCTGCGCCTGCATCCGAGCGTGAACCTGGGCATCATCAAGTTCCTGGGATTTGAGCAGGTGTTTAAAAACTCTCTGACCGGCCTGCCCATCGGCGGAGGCAAAGGCGGCTGCGATTTTGATCCCAAGGGAAAGAGTGACCGCGAAGTGATGGCGTTTTGCCAGAGCTTTATGACCGAACTGCACAAGTACATCGGCGCGGATGTGGATGTCCCCGCGGGTGATATCGGCACCGGCGCGCGGGAAATTGGCTATCTGTATGGCCAGTACAAGCGGCTGACCGGCAAGTATGAGGGGGTGCTCACCGGCAAGGGCCTCACGTACGGCGGCTCCCTGGTGCGCACGGAGGCGACCGGATACGGCCTGCTTTACCTCACCCAGGAGATGCTGCGCGCCAACGGGCACGACATCGCGGGCAAGACGGTGACGGTTTCCGGCTCCGGCAACGTGGCCATCTATGCCGTGGAAAAGGCGCAGCAGCTGGGCGCGCATGTGGTCACGGTGTCTGATTCCACGGGCTGGGTATACGATCCGGAAGGCATGGATGTGGCCCTTCTCAAGGAGATCAAAGAGGTGCGCCGCGCCAGGCTGACCGAGTACGCGGCGGCGCGTCCGTCCGCGCAGTATCATGAGGGACGCGGCGTGTTCACCGTTGCATGCGACATTGCGCTGCCCTGCGCCACGCAGAACGAGCTGGATCTGGAGGATGCCAAGGCGCTGGTGAAGAACGGCTGCATCGCTGTGGCCGAGGGAGCCAACATGCCCACCACGCTGGAGGCCACCGATTACCTGCGCGAGAACGGCGTGCTCTTTGCGCCGGGCAAGGCGGCCAATGCCGGCGGCGTGGCAACCAGCGCGCTGGAGATGAGCCAGAATTCCATGCGCCTGAGCTGGTCCTTTGAAGAGGTGGACAGCAAACTGCGAGACATCATGGTCGGCATTTTCAGAAGCATCGACGGCGCGGCCAGAGAATACGGCATGCCGGGCAACTATGTTGCGGGCGCAAACATCGCCGGTTTCCTCAAGGTGGCGCAGGCCATGGAGGCGCAGGGCGTCGTCTGAGGCTTGATGACGGGGCGGGAAAGGATTTTTCCCGCCCTTCTTTTGCGCCCCCATCCTTTCGGCTTGCACGGCCGCCCGGGCAAAGCGGAATTCGGCCGGGGAAAGGAAGGCGGTCTCTTGCTTTTCGATACAAGCCATGATATGATTACCTTATGAAACGCGTTGAGGTGAGCACGATGAGCTTAAGAAGAGACGAACAGACCGACACACTCTTCCGTTCGATCCTGGCGCTTGAGAGCGTGGAGGAATGCTATCGCTATTTTGAGGATCTGTGCACCAACAAAGAGGTGCGCGACTTCGGACAACGCCTTGAGATTGCCCGGCAGCTGGATGCCGGGAGTTCTTATCAGCAGGTGGCGGAGGCCACGGGAGTGAGTTCGGCCACCATCGGCCGGGTGAAGCGGTGCCTTGACTATGGGCCGGGCGGCTATCGCATGGTTTTGAATCGCCTTCAGAACGAGGAGGACGCGCGCTGATCTTGAAGAGCGGGAGGACGAGCATGGTCGCGCAGAACCTGCACGCGCACTGTACATTTGATGATGGAAAGAACACGCCGGAGGAAATGGTGCGGGCCTCTCAGGCGGCAGGGCTGACGAGCGTGGGGCTCAGCCTGCACGGCCCGCTGCCTTTTGAAACGCCGTGGGCGGCCCGCCGGGAGGAGATCCCCTCGTTTCTTCGTGAAATGCGCCGGCTGCGGGAGGCGTATGCCGGCGAAATTCGTGTGTATGCGGGTGTCGAGTGGGATGTGCTCTGCGAGCCTGTGGATCGATCCGCCTTTGACTATGTGATCGGCTCGGTGCACCATCTGCCCGCGGACGGCGGCTTTTTCGCGGTGGATGAATCCCCTCAGGCGACGCAGAGGATTTTGCGCCTGTATTTTGGCGGCGATGCCAACGCGGCCGCAGGCCTGTATTATGAGCAGGTGGAACGCCTTGCCCGTGTGCCGGAGGTCGATGTGGTGGGACATGTGGACCTGATCACCAAGTTTAACGAGCGGCACGGTTTCTTTGATGAGAACAGCCCGGCTTACAGAAGGGCAGCGCTGCGCGCGCTGGAGGCGCTTGTGGCGGAGGAAAAGATCTTTGAGATCAATACCGGCGCAATCAGCCGCGGATGGCGCACCACGCCCTATCCTTCCCGGGCGCTGCTGCGGGAGATTGCGCGAATGGGCGGCAGGGTGACGGTGAGCGCGGATGCGCACGGGGTGGAAGCCGTGGCCTTCGGCTTTGAGCAGGCGCGAGCGCTTGCGCTTGCATGCGGTTTTCGGGAGATCTGGCAGCTTGAGGAGCAGGGTGGAAAGAAGACCTTCGTGCCGGTTGGGCTGTAATGCGGTTCTCCGTTTCATGGAAAGCTTTTGAAAGCTGCGCTGTCGGAAGCGCAGGGGCCGCCTTCGGCACCTGTGCGATGCTTGCATATTGTGCTTCGATGAGGAAAAACGTTGGGCTGTCGCCCCAACCTGCCTGGGAACTTTAGCCCCCAACCCCGTCTTCGCTTCGCGCCGGCTGCTCGTTTTTATCGGAGAACCGTATAAAACAGGGAAGAGCGCTGGAAATTGCGCGTGCGGGACGCCGCCTGGAAAAGCAAAGAGAAAAAGGCCGTCTTCCTCCGCTTGGGGAGAGAAGGCGGCCTTTTGGCATACGGGGATGACAGGAAGCGCAGAGGGAAAACCGCGCGGAATGAAATGCTTATTCCTCCGTCAGGCGCGCAACCATGCGCGCCATGGCGTCCACGCTGTTGAAATTATCCGGCACGATTTCGGTGGCGGGGATGGAGAGATCGAATTCGTCGTTAAGCGCGCCGATGAGCTGGATGATATCCAGCGAGGAAAGGATGCCGTCGTCGATCAGCGTGGTACAGGTGGCCAGATTCTCCTCCTCCACGATGTCGGCAAGAATGCTCAGGATGGTTTCTTTCATGATCAGATCTCCTTTTTCGGTTGATTGAGTATGGATGTAGGAAGGGCGTCGCGGCAAAGCCGGACGCCGCCCGCGCCGCTTAAAAGGATGCGGGGCATATCCCGGCTCAGGAAGAGCGCGGGGCTCTCCGTCACGGCATAAGCGCCGATATTCCGGAAGGCCAGAATATCGCCCGGCACGAGGCCATGCAGGCTCACGCGGCGCACAAGCACATCCGCCGTGGTGCACAGGCTCCCGCAGAGCGTCCAGTCCTGCGCATCGTCCCGCACATGCGCCGGACCGGCAAGATGGGTGATGCGCGGCACACGCATGCCCATGGTGCCGCCGATATAATTGACATGGTGGATGCCGCCGTCCACAATCGCGTAAGCGGTGCCGCAGTTGACCTTGGTATCCACAACCTGTGTCAAATAGGTGCCGCATTCCGAGACAAAGAAGCGGCCCATTTCAACGGTCAGCTCACAGGTTTCAGCCAGCGCGCGCAGATCCGGCGCAAGTTCGCGCAGCGGGGCGAGCGTATCGCGGTCATCTTCATGGGCGAAGTAGGGAAAATACAGGCCGGGCCCGTATTCCACGCGCAGCGCCTCAAAGCCGTATTCCTCTCTCAGGCGCGTGCAGAAGTTCCGCAGCAGGGCGAGCTCCCCGCGCTGGCTGTCGAGTTTTTTGCGCTGGGTGCCGGAAAAGAAGTGGATTCCCTCGATGCGGATGCCGGGCGTGCCAGACCGGTTTGCAACAGCGGCCAGCAGATCGGCCTCGTCCATGCCGAACTGGGAGCCCGCCGTCAGCCGCAGCAGCACCGGATAGACGCGCCCGCGGCTTTGCGCCGCTTCGTCAATCAGGCGCACATGCAGCGGGGATTCGCACGTGAACCGGGTGATCCCCGCGTCCATGGCACGCTCCACATCCCGCCAGGTCTTGTTGACCCCGGAGAAGAGAATGGCGTCCGGCCGGACGCCAAGCGCCATGCAGATTTCCAGCTCCCCGGGACTGCAGACCTCAAGCGTTTCCACCAGGCCGCACATGGCGGGGATCAGAAACGGATTGGCCTTGACGGAGTAACACAGGCGCATGCGCTCCCCCACGATTTCGCGCACGGCGTGCATGCGCCGGGCGAGCGCGGCCTCATCAAAGACAAAGCAGGGGGTGCCGTATGCCTTCACAATGGCCTCAAGCGGTGCGGTTTCCATGGCGTGCCTCCTTTTGTGCCTGATAGCGCTCCATGAGCCGGGCCCGGTCGATCTTGCCGTTTTTGTTGAGCGGCATTTCCTCCACCCGCATGAACAGGTTGGGGATCATGTAGGCCGGCAGCGTTTCGCGCAGCGCGGCGGTGATGGTCTGCCGGTCCGCCGGGCCGGTGGTAAAAGCGAGGATCTTCCCTTTTTCGTGCAGATAGACGCACAGCGCGCGCTCTACGCCGGGCACGGCGCCGAGATGCGCCTCGATTTCGCCCAGCTCAATGCGGTGGCCCATGTGCTTGATCTGAAAATCTTTTCGGGACACATAGACCATTTCGCCCCGCTCGTTGATGCGGACGAGGTCGCCGGTGCGATAGAGGATATCGCGATACCGATCGGATGAAAGCGGATTTTGAACAAAACTGGCCGCCGTGCGCTCCGGATCCCGGTAATATCCCAGCGCGACGGCCGTGCCGCTGACGCAGAGCTCGCCCGTTTCGCCCGGCGCCGTCACTTCATGCCCATCCTCGCCCAGCAAAAGGACGCGCTCGTTGGGGAAGGGGACGCCGATGGGCAGCGTCTCATGCTCGGAAAAGTCGCGATCCACGATGTAATAGGTGCAGTTGCATGTGATCTCCGTGGGGCCGTAAAGGTTGACATACTGAACATGGGGCAGGTATTTTTTCAGCTTATTCAGGTGCTTGACGGGCATCACCTCGCCGGAGAAGAGGATGGCGCGCAGCGTCTGGGGCGTCTTGTACGCCAGGGCATTCATCGTCGTCAGGAAGCAAAGCGCGCTGACCGCCCACACGAGCACGGTAGCCCGGCGTTCACAGAGGAAATCCATGAGCTTTGTAGGCTGGGAGAAAAAGGCCGTGGGCACAATCTGCACGGTCGCGCCCGTAAAAAGGCCGCTGTAGAGATCCTTCACCGACACATCAAAGTCAAACGGGGCCTGATTGGCCAGCGTGTCCTGTTCTGTGATGGAAAAAAGGGAGGTAAAGCAGGGGATAAAGTCGGTCACATTGCGGTGGCAGACAACCACGCCTTTGGGCGCTCCCGTGCTCCCGCTGGTGAAATTGACATAAAGGGGATCCGTGTCAATCATCTTGCGGCGAACGGATAAAAGGCCCGGCTCATCCGCCGCCGAGGAAAGAAGCTCCTCCAGGAGCAGAATGCGCCCGGAAAAGCCCGTCTGCTTCAGGGCGGGAGCGTGCTCCCTGTCCGTCACCACGACGGGCGTTGCAAGCGTATCCAGAATGGCGCGGATGCGGGCGGGCGGATGGCGCAGATTGAGCTGCGCATATGCGCAACCCGCATAGACCGCGCCCATAAAGCCTGTGACCGTGTGGACGGACTTGTCCATATAAAAGCCAACGACGCTGCGCGGAGAGACGAGCGGCAAAAGCGCGCTGCCCACTGCGCGGGCGCGATGAACCAACTGCCCGAATGTGACGCTCGTATGCTCATCGGCAAACGCCGTCTTCTCGGGCAGGCGGGAGGCCGTTGCCTCCAGATAATCCAGAATCAGGTATTTCATGAAAGACTCCGTCCCGATGAAAATGAAGCCTGTGCCTGAAGCGGCGCAGGCATGGATTCCCTTTTCAGGGAGATCTCCCTTATTATACGCGATTTCGGGCCGGCAATCAAGGCTTGCCGCCAGGCGAATCCGCAAAGAAGGAGCGGCAAAGAAGGAGCCGCACAAACGCTTTGCGGAAAAGGCAAAGAAAAAGCCGCCTTCTCCGATTTGGAAAAGGCGGCTTCAAACGGCCGGGAAAGGCCTGTTTCCTCCTCTCAGGGAGGCGGGAAGACGCCCATGCCGGTCAAAAGAGAACCGCTTTTTGAAAACCGAAATTGCATGCGCACAAGACGGGAGGCTCCTCCCTTCCCGTTTCAGGAGGAAGAGGAATGCGCAAGAGCGCCCGGCGTGGCGCAGGAGGTTTCCCCGACGGTCAGCTCAAACCAATCCGGCTGAGCGTCTTCCTGCCCCTGCGGGCGGGCGTAGAGCCGGAGCGTCTGTCCGTCGAGCTCGCCGGGGGCGCACAGATACAGGGTTTCGGTGCTGTAATCCTGAAGGATTGTCTCCGAGCCGTCCGGCTCGACCCGCACAAAGCGGTATTCCGGCGTGACCAGGGTGCCGCGGTTGCAGTCCGCCATGAAGACATCCTGCGTCTGCGCGGCGGCGGTGACAGCGGCTTCGTCCTGATCCCAGGCGAGGTTCCACGCGCAGGAGGAATCATACTGCGTCACCCAGGCGTTGGTGATCTCGTCGATGGACTCAAGATACGCGGCCGAGTTTTCGTAAAACAGGGAGGTTACGTCTTCCCCGGACGTATACAGGCGGAAGAAGCGGCAAAATGCGTCGCTCAGAATGTCCGCCCCCTCCCCCACCATGTGGTAAAGGTCGAAATAATATCCATCCAGGCTGGGCATGAATTCGGGGCGGGCGAAGAGAAAATTAAAGCAGGCGATGCCGTTGTCCCGGCAAAAGCGCATCAGGCTCTCACCATATTCAAGGAAACCGGGCTCGGCCAGCGCGTGTGCGGCCAGATTGGGGGAGAGCAGGATCAGCAGATTGGAGCCGTGGGACTCGCAAAGGGCCTTGTATTCAAGCAGCTCGGCCTTGGATTTGTCAAACAGCTCATAATAGTAGCCGGTATATTCACGGAAGACCGATTTGCGCACAAGGTCGTCGGCGCGCTCATCGGTGGTATGCCGCAGAAAGCCGCTGCCCTGGTAGGAAACGGTGGGATCCATGCTCGGCTGAAGTAAGGCATAGGTTTCTTCCGGCCAGTGGCGCAGCCCCACGGTTTTGGCGATATCCCGAAGGGATTTGACGCCAAACTCCCGGAAGATGAACAGGCGGTCGAGATAATAGCCGTCCTCATCGCACAGGCGCAGGTAATATTCAAGCCGGTTTTTCCAATCCGACAGGAAGGGCATGAGCTTATATTCGGCCTCAGTATCTTCGCGCGGGGTTTGAAAGGTATACGGCTCCACCACCAGAACCACCCATTGCGGGCTGTTGGTGCGGTAGAGCTCTTTGGTCAGGGCGATGTTCGCCGGCATGGATGCACAGGGCACGGTCACGTTAAAGGCGGTCAGCCCCGTCTTTTCGGTGATGAGCTGCACGTTGAAGTGGTCGCGCACGACGGATGAGCCGACAAAGGCCAGCTCGATATCCTCGCGCGCCTGCATCTCCCGAAGCGTCAGAGCGGTAATGGTGTCCGTCTGAATCAGATATGTGTTGGCCAGCAGCACGATCAAAGCGAATAGAGCGGCGAATGCGGCGCATCCGGCCAGCGCGCGAAAAAAGGTTTTCACGGATATGCCTCCTGCGAAGGTAGAAAAATCGGGGCGGGGCAGCATGCAAAGGCGCCTGTCCCGCGGACATGCCGCGGGAACTCCGCCCATCAGAATACCGCGTACATAAAGCCGCCTGTGCCGGAACTGCTTCCGGAAAATGTCCAGAGGGTGAAAAGAAGCAGGGCATAGATCAGCGCCCAGCGAAGCGCGAGCGGGCGGGAAAGCACGGCATCGCGAACCCTGACGCCCGCCTCCTGAAGAAGGGAGACGGCAAAGAGAAGAAGCGTCGCCGCCAGCAGCACGGCATAGTCCCCCGGCTTGAGGCCCAGGCACAGGAGCGTGCCGTCCGAAAGCTGGGAAAGCCGCGGGTCAAACAGGGTTTTGCCCAGCATGGCAAACGCATCGCCCGCCCGCACACAGCGGTCAAAATACCAGCCGATGTTGACGATCAGAAATGTGCGCAACACGCGGAACACATAAAAGCCGCGGGATGCCGTGAGGCGGGGCAGGCGCTCGCAGGCGCGCTTATAGAGGGGATCCGCCAGAGCGGTGCATGCCAGAATCACGCCGTTATAAAGACCCCAGAGCACATAGTTCATCTGCGCGCCATGCCAGATGCCCACCAGGAAAAAGACCAGAATGTTGCCAAGCGCCGCGGGCAGGGCGCGGGCCATGTGTGTGCCCACGCGCTTTTTGAGCATCTTGCTCAGGCGATTCATGGGCCGGGTGAGCGCAAAGGGATAAAAGACGTAGTCCCGCATCCAGCTGCCCAGGCTGATATGCCAGCGCCGCCAGAATTCGCCCAGGGAAACCGAGAAATACGGCCGCCTGAAATTGGGAGCAAGGCGAATGCCGAACAGCTGCGCAACGCCTGTGACCAGATCGATGCCGCCTGAAAAATCCGTATACTGCTGCAGGGAATAAAACAGCACGCCGATGACGATCACGGCTCCGCCGTATGCGCTCTGATTGGCAAAGACCTCTTCCACCAGCGGCAGAGCGCGGTCGGCGATGACCTTCTTTTTGAAAAAGCCCCAGAGCATCAGCAGCGCGCCGCGCTTGATCTCCTCAAAATCAAAGCGATGGCCGGACGCAAGTTGCGGCCCCAGCTGATCATAGCGGCCGATCGGCCCCTGGATCAGCTGGGGGAAAAAGGAAACATAGAGCGCAAAGCGCGCGGGATTCTTTTCGGCGGCATATTTGCCGTTGTATACGTCGATCAGGTATCCCATGGACTGGAAGGTGTAAAAGGAGATGCCCAGCGGCAAAAGCAGATCAAGCGCCGGCGGCGCCGGTTCCCTGCCGGTGACCGCGCCTGCCAGAGCGGCCCCCAGGCCCAGCAGCGGCTCCAGATACTTGAGTGCGGCCAGGATGCCGAAATTGAGCAGAAGCGTCAACAAAAAGAGCATGCGCTGGCGGGCACGCACGCGCTGTTTGCGCGCCTTTTTTTCCGCGGCGCTCAGGGTGTCCCTGTGCTCGCGCAGATACGCCCTGCTGCTTTCTCCCAGGCGGCCGATGGCCAGCGCGCCCAGATAGGTGCTGGCCGTCGTGACCAGGATGAAGGGAAGCGCATTCAGGCCGTGATAGGCATAAAACGCATAGCTGACCAGCAGCAGCACAGCGGGGCGAAAACGCAGCGGGCACAGGTAATAGAACCCCGCGCACAGAAAGGAAAAAAACACGAGGGTGAAAAGCGACATGGGATTTCCTCTTTCTATTGGCAGGAAAAGCTCCCGCCAACCGGTAATATGCGCCCGGTTAAAGGGGGTGAAAACGGCGGAAGGGAATGCCTGCCAGCCGTCCGGCTATCGGATATAAATTCCAAGACAACACCATAGCATGACGGGCGCGGCCTGTCAAGGGCCGGCGGAAAAAAGGGCACGGAATCCAACCCGCGGCCTGCCGGTTGGGGGCAGGCTAAGCATTCAGACATTCCAAGCAAAAACTTCAAGCAAAAACGAAGAATTTGCGCCCGAAGGTTTCCAAAGGGCGATCGGAAAATCCTTTGGCGGGGCGTTGGGCAGAGCCCCAAACTCAAAAAAACCCATGATTCCCCGAAAAGTTGCTTCTTGGCATGTTCAGGATTCATCAGACAGCCCCTTTTGGGATGCGTCCGGGGCCGCGTTTACAGCATGCATTCCATTTGGCGGTCATACGGCTCGCGCTGCGCATGCTCTTCCTGAATCATGCAGGCATCCACACAGCCCATGGCGGCGTAAAAAGCCTGGCTTTCCACGGCGGAATGAGCGGAAATATAGAGTTTTTTTGCCCCGCGTGAGCGGGCGAAGCGCTTTGCCTCTTCAAAAAGCGCGCGGCCCATGCCAAGGCCGCGCATCTCCTTTGAAACGTGGAGGCTTGCCAGATCCAGATATTCTCCGGATGGGCCAAGCGGCTCTGCCCGCACACAGACAAAGCCCTTGACAAACCCCTCCTCATCCAAAGCGCCCGCCACAAACCCGCCGGATGCGAGCGTGCGCCGCAGGCAGTCGCACAAAAACGCAACATCCTGTGCGCTCCAATCGTCGATAAAGGGGGAAAATACAGTCTGCCACATGCCGTTCGCATCACGGCGCAGGCAGTGGGTCCCTTCCTGGCGGCGGATAAAACGGGAAAACAGCGAAGGGGTGATCTCCGCGGGCAAAAGCGGTCTGTATGTGATCACAGGGGCTCCTCCATTCGTTGGGGATCAGGCAAAAAAGCGGGGAAGCTTTTCCTGCTGGCCCTCCATCATTTGGCCGAGCACTTCCTCGGCATAAAGCAGATCGACGCCCGTGAGCGCCGGATCGATTTCAAGCGCTTCGCGCAGAGCCTTGCGGCTGCCCCGGACAGCCGCCTCGGCATAGAGCCGGTTGCACAGGCTCAACTGCTCCATGAGCTCTTCCAGCTCCACCGGCAGCGTGACGGCATATCCCTGCGCTCCCTGCGCATCCACCTGCGCGGGAACTTCCACAAAGCGTCCGGGGGTCACGCTGGCAAGCGCGCCGTCGCACGGCATGGTGAGGCTCTCCACCCGGCATTCCCCTTCGCCCCACAGCGCACGCAGGATTTCAATGGGCCGCGCCGAGGCAAGGCCGCTTGTGCGGATCTGTCCCCAGGCCTTGAGCCCCTGCGGGCGCATGGGGCCGTGCACCGTTAAAAGCGCCAGATTGCGCTTGCGCAGCTCATAATCGGCCGCCCCCACTCCGGAGAGGGGAAACACCGTGCGGCGCGGGCTCAGGTCCGTATCGGCGAGCAGCTCATACTGCGTCACACGCGTGCCCGCAGGGATGGCGCCATACCAGTCGATATATTGAGCGCTGAGCTGTTCACGGCTGTCCTCGCGCATTTCCTGCATGCAGCGGGGAAGGAGATCCACGCCTTTTTGCGTGTCCCTCAGCTGAGCAACCCAGGAAAAGCCGTTGAGCCCCGCACAGCGGATGAGCAGGTTCTCCTCTCGGACATTCAGATAGAGCGCCAGGCGATGCCTCGTCTGCTCGGCGACCCCGCTGACGCCCAGCGTGCGGATGCCGCAATGGCACTGCGCCGCTTCGCACGCGCGGGAGAGCGGAAGGCCGCCGAAACCGCTGTCGCACAGGATGAGCGTGGCATCCGGGCATTCCTGGTGCATTTGATCGGCCACATCCGCAATAAAGCCTACGGCCCGCAGTGTCTGCATGGCCCCGCCGAGGCCGCCCGTCAGGCGAACCTGCTTGCCCAGGCCCACGCTGCTGAGCGCCTCATAATCCTTTTGCCAGGCCTCTTCATCCAGAAAATCCGAGCAGAGGACCACCGCATCGGAAGAAAAGATCGCCTTATGCAGCTGCGTGGTATAGTAAAACTGCGCCTGCACGCCGAATGCGCGCGCCAGCGCCTGCGCGCCGCGTGCGGTGAGCTCCGCCATATCCAAATCCGCATCCACGAGCCAGATTTCCACCGGCATGCGGTAACGGACAAAGAGATCCTCTAAAATGGCGGGGGCAAAATGATATGCCCCCGCGCCCGCGATGACTATTTTTCTCATGGTTTCTTTTTCATCATCTTTTTAAGCCGTTGGTTTGATCCGGCCGGGTCATGGATAAACGCCCTGAAAGAAGAGCAAAGCGCCCCGTTTTCCGGGAACGGTTTTACCGGAGCAAAACGCGATGTTACGCCCTGCGCACGCTCAGGGTGGCCTCTACGCCGTTGATATTCCAGTCGCGGACGACGCTGCCCTCCGGCGCATCGCCCACGGACACATCCAGGGCGAGCACGCCGCGGGCAATTCCCTCCGCGTTGTCGGCGACGATGGCGGCCAGGCGCGCATCTTCCGTCTTGACGGTGACGAGGATACGGTCGGTGACCTCGAAGCCGGCTTCCTTGCGCATGGTTTGCAGCTTGGAGATGACCTCCCGTGCAAAGCCCTCCGCAATCAGCGCTTCGGTCAGGCGGGTGTCAAGCGCCACGGTCACGTCCCGCTCGGTCGAGACAACATAGCCGGGTTTTTTCATGGGCGAGGTGAGCACATCCTCCTTTTCAAGCTCAACGGGGGTTCCGTCCAGCTCGAAGGTGAGCGGCTTTCCGGCCTCAAAGCCGGCGACCACCTCATTGCCGTCCAGGGTGGAGAGCTTTTCTCCGATGGCCTTGAGCAGCTTGCCGTATTTTTTGCCCAGCGTGCGCATCTGCGGCTTGAGCTGGTAGGTCATAAACGCGGTGGTATCGTCCGTGAAGACGAGATCCTTGACGTTGAGCTCCTCTTCGGCCAGAGCGCACAGATCCTGGGGAAGGGTGACGCCGCTGACGATCATGCGTGAAAGCGGCTGGCGTACTTTGAGGCCGGACTCGTTGCGGCAGGAGCGGCCCAGCACGACGACATGGAGCAGATCGGCCATGTGTGCCTCAAGCTGCGCGTCGATACGGCTTTCTTCGCACACGGGGAAATCGGTCATGTGCACGGAGATCGGCGCATCGGGATTGACGCTGCACACGAGGTTGCGATACATGCTCTCCGCCATGAAGGGGGTAAACGGCGCGGTCAGCCGGCTCATGGTTTCCAGGATGTGATAGAGCGTGGCAAAGGCGGCTTCCTTATCCCCGGCCATGCCCTTGCCCCAGAAGCGCTCGCGGCTGCGGCGCACATACCAGTTGGACAGATCGTCCACAAAATCCGCCATCGCGCGGGATGCTTCGGTGATGCGGTAATGCTCCAGGTCCTCGTCTACCTCGCGCACGAGTGTGTTGAGGCGGGAAAGGGCCCACCGATCCATCAGGGACAGGGCGACGGAGTCAAGCGGATGCTCCTTGGGATCAAACCGGTCGATCTCCGCATAGAGGATGAAGAAGGCGTATGTATTCCACAGCGTGCCCATGTATTTGCGCGTGGTTTCCTCAATCGCCTTGGCATAAAAGCGCTTATGCATCCACGGTGCGGCGCTGTTGTAGAAGAACCAGCGCACGGCGTCCGCGCCCTGTGCGTTGAGCACGCTCCAGGGATCGACGACGTTGCCCAGGTGCTTGCTCATCTTCTTGCCGTCCTTGTCCTGCACATGGCCCATGACGATGCAGTTTTCAAACGGATTGGTGTCAAACAGGCAGGTGGAGATCGCCAGGAGCGTGTAGAACCAGCCACGCGTCTGGTCAATGGCTTCGGAGATGAAATTGGCCGGGAAGCGGCGCTCAAACTGCTCCTTGTTTTCAAAGGGATAGTGCCACTGGGCGAACGGCATGGAGCCGGAATCATACCAGCAGTCGATCACGTCCTTTTCGCGGTGCATGTCTCCTCCGCACTGGGGGCAGGTGAGCACCACGCGGTCGATATACGGGCGGTGCAGCTCCACGGCGGGATCCACATCGCGGCCCATGCGCACAAGCTCCTCGCGGCTGCCAATCACGTGCACGTGGCCGCATTTGCACGTCCACACGGGCAGGGGCGTGCCCCAGTAGCGCTCGCGGGAAAGGCCCCAGTCGATGACGTTTTCAAGGAAGTTGCCCATGCGGCCTTCCTTAATATTCTCCGGCATCCAGTTGACGGCGCGGTTGTTGCGCATGAGCGCGTCGCGAACGGCGGTCATCTTGATGAACCAGCTCTGACGGGCATAGTAGATCAGCGGCGTATCGCAGCGCCAGCAGAAGGGATAATCATGCGCAAACGGCACAGCGGCAAAGAGCAGGCCGCGCTCCTTCAGGTCGCGGAGGATCAGCTTGTCCGCATCCTTGACAAAGACGCCGGGCCAGCTTGTTTCCTGCGTCATACAGCCCTGCGCATCCACAAAGCTGACAAAGGGAAGGCCCTTTTCCCGGCAGACGCGGTTGTCATCCTCGCCGAAGGCCGGGGCGATGTGCACGATGCCCGTGCCGTCGCTCATGGTGACATATTCATCGCTGACCACATACCAGGCGGGCTTATCGAGCTTGCCCACGGCAAAATCAAACAGCGGCTCATACGCCATGCCGCACAGCGCGCTGCCGGGCATCTCTTCCAGGATGGAAACTTCCTGATCCGGGAACACGGTCTCGATGAGCGCCTTGGCCATGATATACGTCGTGCCCTCCGCTGTGAAGCGGGCATAGGTATCATGGGGATTGACGCACAGGGCAAGGTTGCTGGGCAACGTCCAGGGCGTGGTTGTCCACGCGAGGAGGTAGGTGTTTTCCTGGCCTTTTACGGCAAAGCGCACATACGCGGACGTCTCCTTGACATTCTTGTAGCCCTGGGCCACTTCGTGGCTGGAAAGAGCGGTGCCGCAGCGCGGGCAGTAGGGCACGATCTTATGGCCTTTATAGAGGAGGCCCTTTTCATAGATCTGCTTGAGGCTCCACCACTCGGACTCGATGTAATTGTCCTCATAGGTGACATAGGGATCTTCCATATCGGCCCAGAAACCCACGCGCTCGCTCATCTGCTCCCACTCCGTCTTATATTTCCAGACGGACTTTTTGCACTCCTTGATGAACGGCTCAATGCCATAGCGCTCAATCTGCGGCTTGCCGTCCAGGTTGAGCTGCTTTTCCACTTCCAGCTCCACGGGCAGGCCGTGTGTATCCCAGCCCGCCTTGCGCAGCACGTCATAGCCCTTCATGGTGCGGTAACGCGGGATGATATCCTTGATCGCGCGGGTCTGCACATGGCCGATGTGCGGCTTGCCGTTCGCCGTGGGCGGACCGTCGTAAAACGTGAAAGGCTCTGCGCCTTTGCGCAGCGCCACGGTTTTTTTGAAGATATCCTCTTCGTGCCAGAACCGGAGCACCTCTTCTTCGCGCTTGGCGAAATTCATGTCGGTCGAGACCTTCTGATACATACGCTTCCTCCTGTTGGTGCAAATAAGGCAGCCTCATCCACATGGGACGAGGCTGCCCGCGGTACCACCCAATTTGGCGCAAAAGCGCCCGCTTATCGCCATAACGGGGCGAAGCCGTCCACCTCTGAGCATCGTTGCCTCAAGGGGCCGCTGCTGCGGGTGATCTCCCACGTCCCGTCCGTCCGGAATTCCACCCATCTCCGGCTCTCTTTGCGGCATAAGGCGTGCGCGTCCCGCGTCGTCGCGTTTCATATCGTCCTTATGATACCCGGTTTTGATGGGTTTGTAAAGGGGTGAAATGAAAAAAGTGAATCGCGGCGTGCAAGCGTGTCTCTTCAATTTTTTCCTCCTTCTTTTTCAGATTCTTTTATCTTTTCCGGAAAAAGGGGCGGCGGCTTCTTTCCACCCGGCAGGAGTGGGAAAACAGGGAAAAAACGGCGCGCTCATCGCCAGAAGAGGCATGACTGAAAAGAGGGGCTAAAAAGCGGCTTCCAGCATGCCGCGTGTTCCCACATAAACGGGCAGAACGCTCTGCTCAAGCGTGGTGCCGCCGCACTGAATGCAGGTGGTCAGCTGCAGCACGCAGGAGGATTCCGGCAGGATGGCGCTGATCGTCCCGAGAGCGCCGCCTTCCGGGGGGCAGACGCAGTCACAGCGCGCGAGAACGTTTCCCTCCTCATCCTCCAAAATAGCTGTGGCCGTCAGGGATAAAGCGCGCTGCTGCGGGGAGAGCGCGCCCTGCGGGACAAAGGCATGGAGCGATGCGCTGAAATGGGAACCCGCCCACCATGCGCCGCACAGGGGGAGAACGCCCAGATGCAGAGGGGCCAGCGCAGTGGACAACGCATCCGCGATGTCGGGAATATGCCATTCGCCGGGGGCGCAGATCGCCCCTGACAGGCGCCCCTGCCGGGCGGCTTCGGCGCGTAAACGCACGAAGAGCGCGCGCAGCCATTCAAGGACACTGCGCACACCGCTGTCCCATGGGTTCAGCGGCCGTCCTGACACCTCCAGAAGGATCTCGGCAGGTGTCAGATCAGCCGGTATGCTGCGCGGACAGGCGATCAGGCCGCACAGCAGCCAGGCGGACAGCTCAGGAGGCAGGGGAATCCCGCTGCCGTCCGGCGCGTGCTGGCATGTGACGCACGGAATTCGGGCAAGACGCGCCTGCAGCGCCGGATCGCCGCCGGTGAGCTGGCGTGCGGCGATGGCCGCCCGCGTCAAAGCGCGATAGAGGGCATCCGGTGCGGCCACAGGCAGAAAAACACCTGGAAGCGCCAGCGTTTTGAGCCGCATGATGAGGGGATCCGGCGGCTGAAAGCATTCTTCCGGCGTCAGCGGCAGGTCAAAGGGGGCCGCTTTGCCCGGATAGCCGCACATCTGCGTGATGCTGTCGCACAGCACACCGGGCAGGACGGACGCCTGCCGTGTGCGCAGGAAAAGCAGAATTTTTATCACCGGCGCGGCATAGGCTGTCCCGGCGTGAAAGCGATCCGCGGGCACGGGAAGATCCAGCGAAACCGTTCGGCGCGCCTTTGCATCCAGTTCAAGGGTGATTTCCCAGGCGGGCAGGGACTCGCCCGGGGAAACGGCCTGGGCGCGAAGGGCATAGACACCCGCATCATCGGCCTGCACATCCAGCGAAAGACGCATGTTTTGGCGCGCCGGATCCGGGGTGATGCGCACGCTGCTCAGCCGGGCGTGCGCCGTGGCGTGAAGCATCACGCTGCCGGCGATGCCCGCGGGCCGCACGGCCTCAAAGCACAGGCGCAGCGTGCGGCGCTTTCGCAGGCGCAGCGCATCGGTCACATCCAGGGTCAATAGGCCCGGGGCCTCGCAGGGAAAGGCGGGAAAGCGGGAGCTGTCAAACTCGGCAAGCACTTCGTCATCCAGCATCACACGGCCGCGGCCCCGGGGCTGTTCCACCCGCAGATGAGCGGTTTGCGCCCGAAGAGCGCCGAAATCCACTTCGCGGGACAGGGTTACGGGGCCTTCCACATCCTCCGGAATCTGCGCGGGAAGGGAGAAGGGCGCCTGCATCTCGCCCGGGGGATTTTTAGAAGCTTCCGGAAGCGAATCAAGCAGATCTGAATAAGGAAGCAGCGCCTGCGCGCCGGGCAGTGAAAAACCGGCATGAACTGCCCGGATCAGGCGATCGGGCAGCGAATGGGCCTGGATGGTCCACGAGGACAGGAGAGGAAGCCAGGCGGTCATGTCCGCGTTTCCCCCTGGCTGTTTATCCACGCTTTGGCCATCATCAGGCCGCAAATCGTCTTGCTGTCGCAGATTTCGCCCTGCAGGATGCGCTTTACAGCCTCGTCAAGCGGCATGCGGATCCGATCCAGGAATTCATCTTCATCCGGATGCGTTTCTCCCTGCTCAAGATCCTGCGCCAGATACAGCGCAATTTTTTCCGTGCAAAAGCCGGGCGTGGTCAGGATGGTGGTCATGTATGTCATGCGTCCGGCGGTCAGGCCGGTTTCTTCGCGGAGTTCGCGCACGGCGCAGTCAAGCGGATTCTCCTGCGCACTGTCAAGCTTGCCGGCGGGAATCTCCAGCGTGATCCGGTCAACGGCCACGCGATGCTGGCGGACAAGCAGCGTCGTGCCATCCGGATAAACGGGAACGACCGCCGCCGCTCCCTTGTGCACCACGATTTCACGGGCCGCTTCATGCCCGTTCGGGCAGGTGACCTGCCATTTTTCGACATGCAGAATTTTTCCGTCATACAGGGTCTGCGATGAGAAGGGGATTTCCCTGAGAGAATGATCGTTCATGGAAGAAAGGCTCCTTTCTGTCAGCCGGCGCCATGCCGCCCGCAAAAGGCGGCGCCCGGACGCAGGATGGAAACGGCTGTGGAATTTTCTTCCTGTAAATTCGCTCTGGCCGGGAAGAATCCCTGCCTCTGATTCGTTTTATACGCGTAAAGCAGCAGCAAATGCTTGGCAAATCCGGCCCCGGAGTTGACAGGCGGCTTTTGTCGTTTTACAATGAAAGCGGTCAAGGAAAGGTATGGGCGCAGGGGGAGGGGCGTAAGCCTTTGACCATGCAGGCCCTTGGTTTACCTGGAAAAGGAGGATAACAAAATGAAGCAGATCATCCGTCGGATGATGGCCGTGATGCTTTGCGCCGTGTTTGCGCTGGCTTCACCGCTTGCCTCCGCGCAGGATATGACGGGCGCGCCAGAGCTGGTTTTGGATTTCGCCAGCCTTTGGGCGAGCCTGACTGTCACCATGCCGGATGGCTCGCAGCAGAACATCCCTGTCACGACGGTGACAACCACCCTGGGGGATATCGTTTATTGGGTGGATCAAAGTACGCTCACGCCGGAGCAGATTTCCGCGCTGCCGACGGGCCAGTTTGTGCTTGTCACGCAGGAGGGCGCGACGGTTGCGCAGTTCTCGCTGGCCGAAAATCCGGAAGTGGGCTATGTGCCGGATGAGCCGCTGTATTTCACAAGCAGTGCTGACAGCGCCCAGCCGCCTGTCACCATCGCGATTGTGTTCTCAAGCGGGGTGTCTCCGGTACCGGCCACGCCGGAAGAAGCGGACGCATACCTCGCGCTGTACGGCTTTGCCACGCCGGCGCCCGAAGGAACGGAACCGGAGATCACAGAGCCGGAAGTGACGGAACCGGAGATCACAGAGCCGGAAATTACGGAACCGGAGATTACAGAGCCGGAAGTGACGGAACCGGAGATTACAGAGCCGGAAGTGACGGAACCGGAGATCACAGAGCCGGAAGTGACAGAACCGGAGATTACAGAGCCGGAAGTGACAGAACCGGAGATTACATAGCCG
>DVMG01000197.1 GCA_018715105.1 Candidatus Ventricola intestinavium | reverse complement strand
TTGAGAGAGAAGGGCCTGACGCCGGCAAACGGATTGCCCTGACCGGCGCGGAAAGGAATATGCAGGGGGATGTTTCCCTGAAAAGCGCGAAGCGAAAAGCAGAAAGCTGCCCGATGCTCGGATCAGGCAGCCTTCCGCTATGTTGAGGAGGTGTTGTGCTCAAGCAAAGGGACTTTGCTTTGGCGCATCACGCCCGGGTGTTGCCTCCTTTCCGGGCGGATGCGCAATCATGACGATGGCGTTTTCTGCGGCGGAATGGAGAAGCGCATATTCATGCTTTCCGGGCTGTGGCTTCGTTGCCTCAGCTCCTCGTGGAGTATGATGCCCGGAAAAGGGGCGCTCATGCAGGAAAATTCTTCCACAACAGCAGGCTGATCGCAGACTGCCGGCCCGGCCTGCTTCCCTTCGGCGCGCAAGGCCGTGGGCAGACAGGCTTTTTCCCCTCCGGATGGGCTTTATACAAGGCCGAGACTCGCAAAATCCTCGTCGCTCAGCGTGGAACCGTCGGTTTGAACCACCTTGGCGCACACGCGGTTGGCCAGCGCCACGGCATCCGGCAGGGAAAGGCCGCGGCACAGGCCCAGCAGCGTGGCACCGGCGTGTGCGTCCCCCGCGCCGATGGTATCCACAACGGTTTGCACGCGAACGCCGGGCACGGTATACAGGCCGCGCGCATCCAGGCAGCGGGCGCCCTCTGCGCCAAGGGTGGCGATCACCGGGCTGCCTGTGCGCGCATGCAGGGCGCGCATGGCGTCGTCCAGGCTGTCGCATCCGCTCAGGGCCCTTGCCTCCCCCGCATTCAGATGGAGCATGGGATGCAGGGAAAAGAGGCGGTCGGTCCACTCCGGCGGCACGCGCATACCGCGCGGGCCGGGCGCATAGAGCAGCGTATCAACCGGCGCATCCTCCAGATAGTGAACAAGCTGGCCGCCCGTGCGCTCCTCCACCTCCAGCCCGCACACATAGCCGTAGGCATAGCGGTTTTTCGCATAAGGAGCCATCCACGAAGGATCAAACGTGTATTCGGCGCCATGGATGGACATGAACGTCCGTTCGCCGCTCTTTTCCACAAAGCAGTAGCAGCACCCGTTTTCTGCATCGGGCAGATAGACGGGGTCTGCAAAGCCGAGCGCATCGAGCTGGCGCCGGACAAAACCGCCGAATACGCCGCGCTCGCCCACGGGGGTGACAAACGTGATGGGGACGCGCGCGCGCCCCAGAATGTTGGCGACGTTGTATGCGCACCCGCCGATGGCGAAACGCTGGGACTCCGGATGCAGGTTTTCCTCCGTGCGGGGCAGATGATCGATGCGCAGAATGACATCCACGCACGTGGAGCCGATAACGAGCACATTTTTCGTATGCATGGGCGTAATTCCCTTTCCGTATTTTTGGACCATGTTGTGAATTCTTTGCCAAAGCGCCGGCCGCGGGATTTCCATCGCTTTGCCGGGGAGGCAGCCGGCGGCATGCCGGGATCTTTGGCGATTCTTCCGCGCCGGTTTTGCCCTTCGGGCGAGGCCTTTTTTTCGGCCCTTCGCGCTGTCTTTACACAGTATACGCCTCTTGAAGCCCGACGTCAATTATGTTATGATGAGGCATCGGATCAGGCGCGCGGATGCGGAGGATAAGGATAGAGAATCCGGAAGGGCGGGAAACCGTGTTGGCGGCGCAGGAGGATCCCGTTCAAACCGAATGAAGAACGCAGAAAGAAGAGCGGAAGAAGAACTGAAACGATGTTGGAGGAACGGATGATGAAAAAAGAGCAGCGGATTGCACAAATGCTTTCACAGATTGAGGCCATGCAGCCGGAACTGACGGCTTTGAGGCGGGATTTTCACCGCCATCCGGAAACGGGATGGCTTGAAATGCGCACATCGGCAATCCTTGCCAGGCGGCTTGACGAAATGGGCTATGAGGTGCTCACCGGGCGCGCCGTCTGCCGGGAAGAGGCGCGGCTGGGCGTGCCCGGGGAGGATACGCTCGCCGCTCACGCGGAACAGGCGCTCCTGCAGGGAGCGCCGGCGGAGTATCTCACACAGGACATGCGGGAGGGGTTTACCGGTGTGGTCGCCATCCTGCGCTGCGGCGAAGGGCCGACGCTGGCGCTGCGTTTTGATATCGACGCACTGGGCATGTGCGAGTGTGAAGAAATGTCGCACCGGCCGCGCAGGGAAGGCTTTGCCAGCGTGAATCCGGGCATGATGCATGCCTGTGGGCATGACGGCCATGCGGCCATCGGCCTGGGGGTTGCCGCCGTGCTGATGAAAAACCGGGATCTGCTGCACGGCACAGTCAAGCTGCTGTTTCAGCCGGGCGAGGAGGGGGCGCGCGGCGCGGGGGCGATGGTCGCAGCGGGGCATCTTGACGATGTGGACGTGCTGATTGGCTCCCACATCGCGCCCACACAGAGCCTGGATGACGGCGATGTAACGGCGGGCACATGGGGTTCCCTGGCCACGGTGAAATACGATGTGACGTTTAAAGGAATGGCCGCGCACGCGGGCGGTTACCCGGAGCGGGGGAAAAATGCGCTGCTGGCGGCGGCCAGCGCCGTGCTCGCCATCCATGCGGCGGCGCGCCACAGCGGCGGCCAGAGCCGCGTGAACGTGGGCACACTGCACGCAGGCACGGGCCGCAATGTGGTGCCCGACCGCGCGGTGATGCAGCTGGAGGTGCGCGGGGAAACGACGCAGATCAATGAATATATGGAAGCGTGTGCGCTGAACGCATGCCGGGGCGCGGCTCTGATGCAGGGCTGTGATCTGGAGACGACGGTGATGGGCCGCGCCGAGGGCCAGCACAGCGATCCGGCATTGATTGAGCGCATCGGAGCCGTGGTGCGGCGGGATCTGCCGCAGCTGCGCCTGAGCAGCGAGCAGAATGCCCGGAACTGGGGAAGCGAGGATATTTCCCTGATGATGAACCGCGTGCAGCAGCATGGCGGCCTGGCCACCTATATGCGCGTGATGACGCCCATGGCGGGCGCCCAGCACACGGTGACGTTTGATTTTGACGAGGCGGTGCTGGGCAGGAGCGTCGCGGTGTTCAGCGCGGCGGCGCTTGACATCCTGTCCGGAGAGAAAGGATAAAAGAAATCCGCCAATCCAAGGATCCGTCCTGCAAAAAGGAACCACAGAGAGGGGAAAGGCCGATGAAAAAAACGGCGATTGAGCATGCCGTCATTCTGACCATGGACGACGAGATGCGCGTCCTGCGCGACGGCCATGTGCTTGTGGAGGGAGGAAACATCGCGGCCGTGGGGCCGGGCGCGTTTGAAGGAGAATGCGGCGAGCGCATCGACGCAAAAGGCGGCATCCTTCTGCCCGGCTTTGTGAACACACATAGCCATGTCTCCATGATCCCGTTTCGCACCATGGGGGATGACTGCCCGGACCGGCTGCGCCGCTTCCTTTTTCCCCTTGAAAATGAGGCGATGACGCGGGAGCTCGTCTACTGGGGCGCGATGTTCGGCATGGGCGAAATGCTGCTTGCCGGCATCACGACGTTTGTGGACATGTATTACTTTGAGGAGGAGGTGGCGCGGGCATGCCGCGACATGCGTGTGCGCGGCTATCTGGGCGAGACGATCATCAGCCAGCCCACGTGCGACTGCCCGGAGCCCAACGGCGGCCTGGCCGTTGCCCGGCGGATGCTCGATGCGTTTGCGCAGGACGCATATGTGCACCCCATCCTCGCACCGCATGGAACCACGACGTGCGAAGAGGCCGCCCTGCGGCAGGCGCACGAACTGGCCGCCGAATACGACACGATCCTGACGCTGCACACCAGCGAAATGGATTATGAGATGGAGCACTTTGCCGCTCTTGGCACAACGCCGATTGCCTATCTCCGCGCCCTGGGCGCGGCAGACCGCCATCTGCTGGCCGCACACTGCATTCACATGACGCCGGAGGATATCCAAATTCTGAAGGAGGGCGGCGCGGCCGTGGCCCACTGCATCGGCAGCAACACCAAGGCGGGGAAGGGCGTTGCCCCTGTGGCGGCGCTGGCCAGGGCGGGCGTGCCGTATGGCCTGGGAACGGATGGCCCCTCTTCCGGCAACACGCTGAGCATGTTTGACCAGATGCGTCTGTTTGCCGACTTCCATAAGACGGTCAACCGGGATCGAAGCCTGTTTCCGGCCGCTGAAATCGTGGCCGCCGCCACGCGCGGCGGCGCGCGGGCCCTGGGAGGACAGGCGCAATTCGGGCAGATTTGTGCCGGCATGCGGGCGGATCTGGTGGTGGTCAGCACGCAGGCGCCGCATATGTTTCCGGTGTATAATCCCTATTCCGCGCTGGTGTATGGGGCGAACAGCGCCGACGTGGATCTGGTGATGACCGGGGGAGAGGTGCGCGTGCGCGGCGGAGAGCTTGTGGACATCGACCTGAAAGCCATTCGGGAGAGGCTTGAAAGGCATATGGGGCCCTTTATGCGCTGCGCGCAGCGATATGCCGACATTCTCTGACGCGGATGGACACGGCCGGGCGCCGCGGAGGCATTTTGGGATTTCTTTGGCCGGATTGGACGAAAGAACCGAACATTTTTAAAGGAAAGAGGGAGAAATACCCTCCTTTTTTCCGCCTTTTTCGCGCTTTTAATTGACTTATTTCGCGTGCTGTGTTAGAATAAAGCGTAATTTTGCCGAACATTAACACGCGGAAAGGGAGGATCCTCCGTGAATCGAAAAAAGAACAGGGTCTGGCTTGTGCTGGTTCTGCCCGGCGTGTTTTTCGTCGTGTTTTTCATG
>DVMG01000196.1 GCA_018715105.1 Candidatus Ventricola intestinavium | reverse complement strand
CGCATGATCTGTTTGAGTTTAATGGATTTAAGCTTGAGACAATGCGCTCCAACCATAATGTCAGCCAAAAACCCGTTACGGATCGGCTGGAAGAGAAAAAGTTCGCCAATGCGGACGGTTCTCTGAACTTTTATGAGCTTTACCGTTGGATTTATGAACGCGAGATCATGAACATGAAGATCACGACGGATGAAGGGTTTACGATCCTCATCTGGAATTCGGAAATGCAAGCCGATGGAATGGGCTTTGAATCCCGACGGTACTTCTATCAAGACGCTCAGCCCGATCTGTTTATGTATCAGGTGGCGGGGGCGAGCTTTGATTATAATCGCCGTGAACCGAATTGCAGACACATGGGCGAGTGGATCGCGTCCGTCAGGGGCGGTACGGCGCTTCCGGAGCATCAGCAGCATTTTTCTTACGAGGAGCTGGACAGCATGGCGGCACAATTCAGCGCTGTGTGCAACGAGAAAGGCGCGTCCACTACGTTCCTGACGCCAGAAACCGGCGTATGGTACGGCTATATGAAAGACGCGGAGGGCCATGTATCCGTGTGCATGATCGATAAGACGTAATATTCTATGCATTACACTGCATATGCACCGCGGGCGGACGGCATCCGCCTGCGGTGCGCTTTTGCGTGCGGCGCAAAGGGAAAAATTTGTGTAAAATCTTTTCCATGCACTGCATTGTACCCGGGGGAAAACTTGACAAATTTTTCGCTTGGCGGCATAATGGACACAAAAGCAACACCAACACGTTTTGGTGGAAAGGAGCAGAGATGAAAAGAGGAGTTGGTACGCTGGCTGCGTTGACCCTGTGCCTTGCGCTCACGGGCACGGCGCTGGCGGAATGCACATTGACCCGTGTGGGCAGCGTGGAGAATGCGGATCTTTTGCGGGACAGCAACCTGCTGCGCGTGCGCACGCAGGCGGGCTATACCCTTACCACACTGGAGGGCGAGCCCCTCACGCAGGACGCCTATGGCAACGTGGAGATTCAGCACGGGTATATCGTGGCCGCCACCACGGAAGACGCGGTCAACACCTGGGGCGCGCTGGATGCGCAGGGCAGCGAGGTCATCCCCTTCCAGTATGGGGATATTGAGTTCCTGAGCACGGACTGGGCGCTTGCCTATACGCTGGTGGAGGCCACGGCCGACCATTATGATTATACCACCTGGCTTGGAGACGAGGCCTACTACCTCATCGGCACGGTGGATGTATACAGCCTGTCCGCCGGGGCCTGTGTGGCGACGCTCCCGCGGGAAAACTTTCAGGATGCAGAGGTCGTGGGCACGTGCATCAACATTGAGGACCGGAGCGATGGAACCGTCACCACCTATGATGCGGACTTCCAGGCGCTTGGCACGGTGGATTATGTGTTTGACGAGGATTATGCCGATGCCGACCGGATCACATTCCGCGAAAACGGGCAATACGGCCTCATGGACGCCGAAGGCAATGTGATCATGGAGCCTTCTTTCTATTCAATCTATGACTTCGAGGGGGACTATGCGGCGGTCTCCACGGGCGATGCGGAGGGCCTGATCGACAGAATGGGCCGGGTGATCGTGCCGGCAGAATATGAGGATATCAAGCGAAGCTATTATCTGCCCTATGATGTGGAGGAGGGCACGAATGGCTATAATGCGCACGGATATTTCGGTGTGGAGAAAGATGGCAAACTTGGCTTTGTACGCGAGGGCGGCGAGGTGACGTGTGAGCCCACTCTTTCTTCGGATGTGATGGATTTCTATGGCGCATCCGCGACGTACACCGATCTTTCCGGCGCTGTGCATATCCTGGCGGCGGATGGAACAGACACCGCTGTGGAGGGTTATGAGAGCATGTACTGCGCGGATTATTCGGGCGGGATGCTCTATAAGGTCTGCGATGCGGATTACAACTATGGCGTCATCGACTGGCATGGGCAGGTCGTGCTGCCCTGCGAATACGACGGAGTGGATTTTTCTGCCGACGGCCGGTATCTGCTGGCGGATGTGAGCTATGAGGAGAGCGAAATCTTCGAAATCACATACAGCGCTGTGCAGGACGGCGCAGCGGCACAGCCGGCGGAGCAGAAGGATCCCGCGGCCATCAAGGACGGCGTTTCTGGCGGCGCGCAAAATGCACAGGAGCCGGCGGCGGCAGGAAACGACGCGGTGATCACCCTGCTGGATCAGGCCGCTGCCCAGCTTGAAAGCGATGCCGAGGGCAATCAGGCGGCCATATCGGCCCTGCTTGACAGCGCGGCGCTGCTGCTTGGCGAGGACAATGCGTCTGCCGCTTCCATGCTCGAGAGCGCGTCCACATTGCTTGAAGCCGGTGCGGCGCAGAATGCCGCTTCTATTGTGACCATTTTAAACAGCGTTAAAGACATGCTCTGATGCATGCCGCACGCGAAAAGCCCCGAACAGACCAGCCGGGAAGCGGCCTTCCCTTTGGAAAAGGGAAGCCGCTTCCCGGTTTTTGCGTCTTGCAAAGCACCCTTATAAAAGCAGGGACACTTCAATTTGCCGGCATAAAATCCTTCTCTTTTATGAAAATTCTTATGAAGATAAAGAGATTTTGTGATGGAAATGCTTTTGCATAACTTCGGCCCCGGCCGCAGAGCCGCAAGAGGGGCAGTCCTTCGCCGGGGATGCAGCCGGCATCCTGCCGGCTTGTCAGGAGGAAGGAGGAGAAAGCACGCCCTCGGGCAGGCGCGCATCCTGCGTGCGCACATGCTTCCAGTCAAACAGGCGGATGAGCGCCTCCATCTCCGCCGGCTGGTTTTCCGGCAGAATGCCTGCGCTGTAGGCGAGCAGCCCCAGAATCTGCGCGCGGGTCAGGCGGCGGCTGAGCGAGGTCAGGTCAAGATCCCGATCCCGCTTGGCCAGGCGGCGGCCTTCGGCATCCTCCAGCAGGGGGATGTGAAAGTATGCCGGCGTGTCAAAGCCAAGCAGGCGCTGGAGGTAGAGCTGCTGCGGCGTGGAGGCGAGAATATCCCGCCCCCGCACCACCTGCGTGACGCCGCTGAGGGCATCATCCACCACGGCGGCCAGATGATAGGCAAAGATGCCGTCCGAGCGCCGGATGATGAAATCCCCACAGTCGCGGGGCATGAAGGCGCTGCAGGATCCCTGACATCCATCGGTGAAGGAAAGGGTCTCCTTCTGCACGCGGAGGCGCAGCGCGGGCCGCCGCGACAGGCGGCGCGCGGCGGCCTCTTCCGGCGTCAGGTGTGCACAGGTGCCCGGATACACGGGCAGAAGATCCCCCCGATTGGGGGCAAAGGCGGCATGCAGCTGCGCGCGGGTACAGAAGCAGGGATAGGTTAGGCCCCGGGCTTCAAGCTGCCCGGCGTATCGCTGGTAAATCTCCGTGCGTTCACTCTGAAACAGCGGCGGTTCATCCCATGTGATGCCCAGAAAAGCCAGATCTTCCATCGCGCGGACGGCCAGGCGGCGCGGGCAGCGGGGGCCATCCAGGTCCTCCACGCGCAAAAGAAACCGGCCGCCCTCGCTGCGGACGGAGAGATAGGCAATCAATGCGCACATCAGGTTCCCCAGGTGCAGCCGCCCGCTGGGCGTGGGGGCAAAGCGGCCCGTGACGGCGCTCATGCGTCCATCAGCGGGGTGTGGCGGCCGCCGTGCTTTTTCTCCCCGTCCGGCATCAGCAGCTCAATCTCAAGCCGCTGAAAGGCAACGGGCTCCGTAAAATGTTCCCCTGTATAGGCGGTGCGGCCGAATTTCTCAAATTCGCGGTTGTGCTTGGGAAGCTGCAGCGGGCGCTGCACGTCAAACCGGCGGCAGATTTCAAGAAAGGCGGCCTCAATATCGCCGTCTTCAATGGGAACGGTTTCGCTTCGCTCAATGCGGTGCCGGTTGATGATGCGGCCCCATAAACGATATGGATCCATGTCATTCTCCTTTTTGCGGCGGGCATCTCTCGGCGCGCGGATGCAGCCTTTTCCAGGGGCTTTTTGCGGCAGGAGGAAAAGGAAGGGCGGGATGAAAGGGGGAAGGCTGCATCTTTACGCGGGACGAGGGATGCGTTATAATAGGACGTACTATGGATTGTAGCGGATAGAGAGGAATTTGTAAAGCCATGCAGATGACGGTTTGCCCGCTGTTTTCCGGATCTTCGGGAAACAGCGTCTATGTTTCCTGCGGCGGCATCCGCCTGCTTGTGGATGCGGGGGTGAGCGCGGCGCGCGTGGAGGCGAATCTGCGCGAAATCGGGGTGGAGATGGGACAGATCGACGCGATTCTGGTCACCCATGAGCATGTGGATCATGTGCGTGGGCTGGGGGTTCTCTGCCGCAGGCACGGCCTTGCTGTTTATGCCAATGAGGGCACGTGGCAGGGCATCCTGCAAAGGGAAGCCGGCATTCCGCCGCGGTGTATGCGCACTTTTTACACGGGAGAGGATTTTTATATCGGCGGGATGAACGTGCATCCCTTCCCCATCCCGCATGACGCGGCGGAGCCGGTGGGCTTCGTCCTTTCCTGCCAGGGCCTGCGCTGCGGCGTGGCCACCGATATCGGGCATATTGAGGAAACATGGATGGAGGCCGTCTGCGGCTGCCAGGTGCTTGTGCTGGAGGCCAACCACGATGTGGAGATGGTGCAGCGCGGGCCCTATCCCCAGCGGCTTAAGAGGCGCATCCTGAGCCGCAAGGGCCATCTGTGCAATGAGGACTGCGCGCGGGCGCTGACCCGCCTGGCCGCGCAGGGGACACAGGCGGTGTTTTTATCTCATCTGTCTGCTGACAATAATTTACCTGAATTGGCATATAATACGGTATGCGGGGCACTGTCCGACGCCGGATTCGCGGTGGACAGCGAGATTCGCGTCTGTGTCGCGCGGCGCGACCGCGTTTCGGACATGCTCGTGCTGCGCGGCGGCGTGGCGGATGCGGTGTAACCCTTTTCCTCTGCCGCGCATTCATCCGATTTCGCCGCCTGCGGACAAAGAACTGCGCAGGCGGGCAAAGGAGGCATTGGCTATGCGCCCAAAGGTCACCATGGAAATCCCGCAGGATGCCTGCGACGAGATTAAGACGCTGGCGCACACCCTGGGATGGCCGCAGGAGGCGGCGCTTTTATACGCCGTGCGGCTTGTCAACGCGTGCATCCGGGAAGGACTTTTGCACGACATGCCCGAACGCGCATGGCCCGCGCAGATCCGCAGGCTGGATGACACGGGCACGGGCGGCAAGGTGCTGGCCTTTCCTGTGCGCGATGCGCCCCAAAAGCAGGAAGAATGACGCCTGCGCGATTGCGCGCATAAAAACCGCTTCTTCTGCGCATCCTGCCAGCGTAGAAAGGAGTGGATCAAATGGACCGTCTCTCTCTGGTGCTGGTGATTATCGGCGCGATCAACTGGGGCCTCGTGGGCCTGTTTCAGTTTGACCTGATTGCCTTCCTCTTTGGCGGGCAGGCTGCGCTGATTTCGCGTGTGCTCTACACGATCGTGGGCGCAGCCGGGCTTTGGAGCATTTCCATGCTCTTTACGGGGCGCGAGCGCGAGGATCATTCCGCGCATGCGCACGCGGACGGCGCGAACGCATAACGCGCCAACGAAAATCCTGCCCCGCCGGACAGCGCTCCATGTGCCAGTTCGGCGGGGTAAAATTTTACACAAATAACATTTGATTGCCTCTGTCATATCGGAAAACGATGGTGTATAATAGAAACACATCATGTTATGGATGGGAGGACAGGCTGTGAGCGCGATTGGGGAGCAGATATCCGCAATCCTTTGGAATATATGGAACAGGCCCAGGCTGATTGATCTGATTGACATCCTGCTTTTGACGTTTATCATCTACGAGCTGCTCGTCCATGTCAGGCAGACACGCGTATCCCAGACGATCAAGGGCATCATCATCCTGCTGCTGGCCACATGGCTGAGCGATGTGTTGGGCATGCGCACCATTCATGCGCTGCTCGCCTGGATGATCAACGCGGGGCCGGTTCTGCTGATCGTGCTGTTCCAATCCGAGATCCGGCGCATTCTGGAAGAGCTTGGCAATAATTCGGTGTTTGACGCCTCCGCCTATCTCTCGCAGGGGGATAACAACGAGCAGGTGATTGAGGAGATGATTCTGGCGCTGGAGCACATGGCCCGCCGCCGTGTGGGCGCGCTGATCGTGGTGGAAAATAAAACCCATTTGAATGATGTCATCGCCACCGGAACCCGGGTGGATGGCCTGGTCTCTCAGCCGCTGATTGAAAACATCTTTGAGCCCAACACGCCGCTGCACGACGGCGCCATCGTTGTGCGGGGGGACCGCGTGGTGTCGGCCGCCTGCCTGCTTCGCCTGTCGGATACCACGGGCGTGGGGCGGGATCTGGGAACCCGCCACCGCGCGGGCCTGGGCATGAGCGAGATTTCCGACGCGATTGTGTTCATCGTTTCCGAGGAAACAGGCATCATTTCCAAGGCAGAGCGCGGCTATCTGGTCCGCCATCTGGACGCGGCATCCCTGCGGCAGATTCTCCATGGCCTCTATGACAGCCAGCAGAAGGAGACCCGCGTGCCGCTGCTGCATTTCGGGCAAATCAGGCAAAGGAGGCGTGCAGCCCATGATGAACGGCCGACCGACAAAAACGCCTGAGGGCCGCGGGCCTTTCAGGCGGCTGCGGCAGTGGATCGCGCGCCTGACGGGCAGTAAGGCCTTTTTGGGAGCGGTTTCCCTTCTGTGTGCGGTTCTCGCATGGAGCATCATGGTCGCATCAGACGGCACGCTCACCCGTGAAAAGGTCTTTCAGAGCGTGGCGGTCAGCGTGAACAATGAGGCGGCGCTCAAAAGCCGCGGCTATATTGTCATGGATGATATCCTGGAATTGGTGCCTTCCGTCAAGATGACGGTCGAGGTCACCCAGGCCAACTACAACCGCGTGAGCGGCACGGTGTTTAATCCTCATTTTGATCTGACGCAGATCGAGGGAGAGGGCGAAAACGTGCTGCAGATTTCCTACTCCACCTCCCAGCTGTATGGCACGGTGCTCTCCTGCGAGCCGTCCAGCGTGACCGTTCAGGTGGAGCGGTATGTGACAAGGCGGGTGCCCGTGGTGGTGGAGGTGGCGGGAGAGATCCCCGAGGGGCTGTATCTGGACAGTTACAGAAGCGATCCCACCACGCTCTCCGTGTCCGGCCCGCAGTCGCTGGTTTCCAGCGTTTCGCGCGCCGTGGCGAGGCTTGACCAGTCCGCGCTGAGCGCGGAGCGCATGAGCGACCGCGCCGCGCTGGCCATTGAGCTGCAGGATGCGCAGGGCAATGTTCTTGAGAGCGACAAGCTGGAAGTGACCAACCAGTCCGTCATCACCCAGGAAGTGACCGTGGAAACCGAACTGGTGCCGATGAAGGAAGTGCCGCTTGACAGCGCTTCGTTTGTCACCGGGGAGCCGGCGGAGGGCTATGTGCTCACGGGCGTTGAACTGGCGGTGGAAAGCGTGGAGGTGGCCGCCCAGCAGGATACGCTTGATTCGATCACCCTGATCACCACGGACGCGCCGCTTGATATTGAGGGCGCGACAGGCGATGTGAGCGGCTATGTCCGCCTCAAGCGTCCCACCGCGATTGAAAACACGCTGCCTACGGAGGTGGCGGTGACCGCGCATATTGAGGAAGAAACCGTTGAACGCACGTTCCGCCAGGTGAGCATTGAGGTGGACGGGCTGGATGAAACCCTGGCTGCAACGCTTTCAAGGACGCGGGCCACCGTGCAGCTCACCGGCGCATACGGCTTTATCAACGGGCTTGAAACCGGGGATATCCGGCTGTTTGTGGATCTGAGCGGGCTTGAGCCGGGCGAGCATGAGGTGCCTGTGCAGATCCATATCGACAATGCCCAGCCGTTCACCTGCGCGCTCAGTTCGCCGGAGATCACGGTGACGCTCCGGGAGAAATAATTCTTTTGCGAATTCCTTTATGATGGAGTGCGAATCCTTTATGGAGCCACTCCCCGATTAAAACCTTTCACAGGAAACGATCTTTTCATCTCGTTGCGGGATCCCGTCAGGGAACCTCTCATCCTCTGATTTCATGACTGGACGGGTTAAAAACGGATTTCAATCAAAACAGGATGATATGCCGGGCTAAGGAGGCAAAATGGGAACACTGGCTGATTCACTCTTTACCGTGCTGATGGGCTGGGTGCGCGCGCTGGTCAACTCGATTTGGGCGCTGTTCAGCGCAGACCACACGACCCTCCTGGAGTTTTTCGGCAAAAACTGGATGCTGATCGCGCTGGTGATTATCGCGGCGGGGCTTGTGGTGGACTGGCTTGTCTGGCTTGTGCGCTGGCAGCCCTATCATTTGTGGGCTCTGCGCGTGCGGCGCCTGCTCCGCCTTCCGTCTCCGGAGGAAGAAGAAGAGGAGCGCGCGCATGCGGCCCGGATGCCCCAGCGCGCACAGGCTGCTGCGTTCCCGGAGGAAAAAGAAAACTGGCTGCCGCTTGAGCGGCCTGTGATCGATGAGCAACAGGCCCAGGAGGTTTTCCGCCGGGCGGACAGCGTGCCGGACGAACAGCTGGGCGCGTATCCGGGCATGCGTTATGGCTCGCAGGCCGCTCCGCGCCCGGATACGGAGGAGACGCAGCGTTATGCGGCCATTCACAGCGAGGGACCCGGCACGGCGGAGGTAAACCGCCGCCGCGCGGAAATCGACGCATGGCAAAAGCAGATTCAGGAGGAGGCGCGCGCACGGGCGCAGGCTGAGCTGGCCGCCCGCGAGGCGGAGAAAGCGCGGCTTGCGCAGGAGGCCTATGAAGCCGAACAGGCACGGCTTGCGCAGGAGGCCTATGAGGCCGAGCAGGCACGGCTTGCGCAGGAGGAATATGAGCGCCAGATGGCTGAATATGAACGGCAGAAGGCGCAGTATGAACGGGATCTGGCTGAATATGAACGGCAGAAGGCTGCATATGAAGCGGAAATAGCCCGCCAAAACGCCGGAATTGTTGCAGAAGAGGGGCCATCGGAGGATCAGGAAAACGGGGTTGCGCGCCGGCGCCGCGCGGCGATGGAGCCCGCGACATACAGCGATTATGTGGGAGGCGAAACGGTGCAGGCGCTTCCCGATCCGCCGCAATGGCCGCAGATCAGCGCGATTCAGACCGAAGAGCATCGGGTTCCCAGAGAAAACGCGAAAAAAAAGCCCCGTAAGGGCGGAGGTTTGGTGAGCAAAGTGGCGAAGATGATCGAGCCGGAGGATGAGGAAATTTCCGCCATTGCGTCGCTTCCGCCGCGCGTGGACATGCATGAGGCGTATCGCCCTGCCAAGAAACCGCAAAAGCGCGGGCTGCGAAAACGCTGACGGGAAGGGGCGCGGAGATTCGGATGACATGGGATGCGCTTATCCAGGCGCTGCCGTCTTTGGCGGCGGCGCTTTCTTTGATTCTGATGGGGTTGTGCGGCGTGCAGCTGCTCGCTCGACTGACCCGTGTGCTGCGGGGGCAGGAAGAGGTGGACGGCCTGCCGAAAAATCAGCCAAGGCGGTTTGCTCCGCTTTCGTCGCTGTTGGCCGTGGCCGGGGTTGCGCTGCTCTCCCGGGTGGCCGTCTATCTGCTGGGATATGCATGGTACAGGGGGCTTGGCATCGGCGCGGATTCCTTTGCGGATTCGTTCATGCCGCTTTGGTGCCACTGGGATGTCAACCACTATCTGAACATCGCCAGGGATGGCTATGTCGCTACGGGGGATGAGCGGCTGCGGCTCGTGTTTTTTCCGCTGTATCCGCTTCTGATGCGCCTCCTTGCGCCGGTCACGGGCGGAGATGTGTTCCTGGCCGGGACGCTGATTTCGCTTTTATGCGCGGCGCTGTCCGCCGCGCTCGTGTATGATCTGGCGTACATGCACTTTGGCGGGCATACAGCCTCGCTCAGCGTCGCCTATTTTCTGCTCAACCCGATGAGCGTGTTCCTCTGCTGCGTATATACGGAGGCCCTGTTCCTCTGCCTGACGCTGGGGGCTGTGTGCCTTTCACGGCGGGGAAGGCCCTGGCTTGCCGCGCTGTGCGGCATGCTCAGCGCGCTGACGCGGATGCCGGGGGTGATCCTTGCGGGCATCGCGATTCTCTCCATGCTGGGCCGGATTGGAAAGAAAACCCTGACGGTCAGGGCGGCCGCATCGTGCGCGGGCCAGGTGTTGCTCGTGTTTGCCGGATTGTTTCTTTATTGGGGAATCAACTTTGCCGTGACGGGCGATCCGCTGATGTATATGACCTATCAGAGGGAGAACTGGTATCAGGAACCCGGAACGTTCTGGCAGTCCACAGCGAACACGATGTATTATTTTCTTCACACGAGGGGCGATGGAGACTGGTTTTACACATGGGGTTTTCAGCTGTTTTGCATGGCGTGTATATACGTGCTGCTGGCCTTCGGGCAGAAGCGGCTGCCGTTTGACCTGGCTGCATACAGCTTTGTGTATGTGGCGGTTGTGCTTGCGCCGACATGGCTGCTCTCGGGCGCGCGCTATCTCTATGCCCTGTGCGCGCTGCCCCTTCTGCAGGCGCGCATGTTCAGGCGCACAGGCACGCATGTGCTGGCGCTGAGCCTATCCGCCGTGCTGCTGGCCGTGTTCGTGTTCGGCTATACGATCGCGGTGGAAGTGCTGTGAACCGGCCCGCGCGGCCAGAAAGATAGCAGAGAAAGGCGGCTCGGGCGAGCCGCTCGGAAAGGAACTCAATATGAAGGATCATGCAATTCAAAAACGCGTTTTGATCGTTGTGCTGGTTGTGGCGGCCCTGGCAGCTGCCGGTTATGGCCTCTATCGAAGCGGAGTGTTTGAAAAAATCGGCTCGGTGGAAGAGCTTCAGGCGCTGATTGATTCGGCCGGGCCGATGGCCAGCATCGTTTATTTTCTCCTGCAGATGATGACCGTCATCGTCGCCCCCATTCCCAGCAACATCACGATGATGGCGGGCGCGCTGGCGCTGGGATTCTGGGAGGCCGTGACGCTGGGCGTGCTGGCAGTGATCGCCGGCTCGGTGACGGTTTTCCTCGTGGCGCGTGCGCTGGGGCGCAAGGCCATGCAGCGATTTCTTGACAAGGGTGTGATGGATAAATACCTGCCGGTCATTGAGGAAAAGCAGGATATGTTTTTATTTCTGACGCTGCTTTTTCCCTTTTTTCCGGATGACGCGCTGTGCATCCTCGCCGCATTGACCCAGATCCCGCTGAAGCGATTCGTGCTGATCATGGCGCTTGCCAGGCCATGGGGGCTCATTTTTTCAGCGCTTCTGGGCAGCGGGGTCATCAGCATGCCGGCCTGGGGATGGGTGCTGATCGGCTTGCCGATGGTGTTGATCTTTATCCTGGCGATGAAATACAGCAGCCAGATCGAGGAGAAGCTCTTTTCCATCTTCAGGAGGATCGGCGGCAGGCCGGGCGAAAAAAAGGATGATCAGGGCAAACACCCGAAGGAAATGTGAGACGCCGGGTTCCCGCTCCCTGAGGGGGCGAACTGCAATACAAAACGGAACGGAAAGAGGAGGATCACCATGCTCTATATCCCCTATGAGGAAGCGGTGGAGGCGATGAAGCGCGGTCTGATGCGCTATCTGCCGGAAGACGACGCGCTGCACTTTGCGCAGATTTTTGCCGGCAATTCACTGGACGGCGTCCACAGCCATGGGCTGAACCGATATCCGCGTTACCTGGCGGATATGGAGAGCGGGCTGTGCAATCCCCGTGTCACAAAGGCAGAGCGCGTGAGCGGGTTTGGCGGCCTGGAGGTATGGGATGCAAACTTTGGCGTCGGGCCGCTGATTGCCGAGCAGATGGCCGGGCGCGCCGTCTGCCTGGCGCAGGAGCATGGCATCGCATGCGTGGCGCTGCGCAACAACAGCCACTGGCTGCGTGCCGGCCGGTATGGGCTGATGATGGCGGATGCGGGCATGATGGGAATCTGTTTTACCAACACATGCATGAATCTCACAGCCTGGGGAGCGATGGAACCTTCCACAGGAAACAACCCCATCACGCTGGCCATTCCGCGCAGCCGGGGAAGCTTGGTGATGGATATGGCGGTGAGCCAGTATGCCTATGGCAAGCTGGAACTGATGGCGCAGGAAGGCAAGATGCTGGATACGCCCTGCGGCTATGACAAGGACGGCAGGGAAACGCGCGATCCCGCAAAGATCATTGAAAGCGGGCTGATGATGCCCATGGCGATGTGGAAGGGGAGCGCGCTGAGCATCATGCTCGATCTGATGGCCTCGTCCCTGTCGCTGGGCCGCACGTCCCTGATGATTGGCAAACCGGCAGACGGGGAAAAGGGCATGAGCCAGGTCTTCATCGCGCTTCATCCGCGGGCGGTGGTGGACATGGAGGCGGTTGAAAAACAGATGGAAGAGAGCCTCGCTTTCCTGCACGGGCTCAAAACGCGGGAGGGCATGCGCGGCGTCCATGCGCCGGGCGAAGGGCTGGCCGCCACGCGGGAGCGCGGCCTCCGCGACGGTCTCCCCGTGGCCGAACAGACGTGGGAGAAGATCCTTGCTGCAGGAAGATGAGAAGGAGGAAGCTTTCGATTCTTCCAAGGATCAAGCGGGCTTCTGCCGGAAAGATGGCCGCATGCCTGCGGGAAAAAGAAAAGCGTGAAGAGAAAAGCATGAAAAGAAATGCATGAAAAAATGCGTGAAAAGAAAGAAGAAGGCTGTCGGGCAGACGGCCTTCTTCTTTTTTGCATACAGGGGCAGTATCAGGTGCGGCGCTTTTAACGCGGACGGGCCCCTACGCATTGAGCGCAGGCTGCACGGGTTTGTAGAAGGCATCGTGCTCGATGCTGGCCCATATGTCCATGGCGGATGTGCGCAGCTGGATTTCCACCGGAATCATAAGCGGCTGGCCGTCTTCCTGCACCGGCACGCGCATGATCAGATGCAGGCTGCGATAGCCGCTTTTCTTGGGAGAGGAGATATAATCGCGCAGGCTCACGAATTCCGCGGCCGGAGATTCGCGCAGCAGGGCGGCAAAGCGATAGACCCGGTCCACGCTTGAGAGAACGACGCGAAGACCGGCAATGTCGTGCAAGGTTTCGCATGCGGCTTCCCGGGTGGCGGGCAGACCGCGCCGTGAGAGCTTATCGCGGATGGAGCCGGGCGATTTGAGACGGAACGTCATCGCCCGCACGCCCAGCGCGTCGCCCTCCTCGCCGAGCCTGTTCCGCGCGGCGCAGAGCATCAGGAAGGCGGTTTCCACCGCGGATTCATAGGGCCTATAAAACGAAGGGGAAAACACGGGATCACAGGTCACCCACTTCGGTGCATGCATCGTTTGTGCTGAAACAGCATTCTGCAATTGACTCACCTCTGAATGGATTGATGTTGCCAGGGTCATGTCGGGTCATGGATGATGCAGCGCCTGTGGCGGCTGCTCTGCTTTCATGATAAACCTGCGTTTTTACGCGGATGAGGCGAAAAACGGACAAAAATGTGAGCAATCATGAACGACACTTTGCTTCATCCTATGCCGTCGGCGCGCGGGATATACCGCCTGAAACATGTTTTGCTGTACAGAATCCGTTTTATTCAGTATAATAGATGCGGATAAAGCGTGAAAACCGGGCTGGCGCCTGCCCTGCCCGATGAGAGGAAAGGAACGGACGACATGACAAGGGACTTTGCAAGCGATGCGCTGCGCCGCGCGCTGAAAAAGCGTATGCCCGGATGGGCGCAGGCGCTGCTGTGGGCGCTGGCCTCGGCTGTTTTCTATGCGTTTGCGCTCAACGCGCGCTATGCGAGGATGGAAGAGTTTGCCAGCTTCCGCCTGGAGGAGCTCACCCGCCTGACCGCCGTGGTGTATACGGGAATCTTTGCCGTTTCCCTGGCGGTGCAGATGCGCGTTGCCCGGGGGCTGGAAAGCTATATGCAGGTGCTGCTGGCGCTGCTCACGGGCCTGATTCTGCTTGGCAAGATCTCGCTGCTTGACTATGTGAGCGACGATTACAGCATCTTCCTGAGCAACTGGATCTATGATTATTCCCAGATGAGCCTCCGTCAGGGCCTTGGCTGGTATATCGGCACGGATTACACGCCGCCCTATCTGTATCTGCTTCAGATCATATCGCGTGTGGATTCTTACCCCTGGCAATATCTGGTCAAAGCGGTCTCGATCTTCACGGAGATTCTGCTTGCGTATGCGGTGATGAAGATCGCCGGCCTGCGCGTGCGGGGCACGGGGGCGCAGCTTCTGATTTTCCACATCGCTTCCATCCTGCCGACGGTGGTGTTCAACGGCGCATACTGGGCTCAGTGCGACGCCATTTATGTTTCCTTCTGCCTGCTGGGGCTGTATCTGGGCCTGACGGGACGCGGCGCACGCAGCATGATGGCATTCGGCGTGGCGCTCTCTTTCAAGCTGCAGACGGTTTTTTTCCTGCCGGTGCTTCTGCCGCTGTGGCTGCGCAGGGACATCAAGCTGCGGCACGTGCTGCTCATTCCCGCCTTTTATATGATCATGATGATCCCGGCGCTGTGGGGCGGAAAATCGCTCAACCATGTGCTGACCGCGTACATAAAGCAGGCGGATCAGTACAGCTATATCACCATGAACGGTCCGAGCCTGTATCACCTGATGACCGGAACCCTTTCAGCGGATGCGCTTTATGAGATGTTCGGCGCGATGGCTATCCTTCTGGCTTTTGCCCTGGTGCTGGCCCTGTGCGTGATCGTGAGCGTTTACCGGGACCGGCTTACGGACGAGGCGGTTGTGCTCTCCTGCCTGCTGATGCTTTCGGGCGTGCCGTTCTTCCTGCCCAAGATGCATGAGCGGTATACGTTTGGCGCGGATGTGCTGGCCCTGGCAGCGGCTGCATACCGGCCCAGGCGGATAGCCCTGCCGCTGCTCTTTGGCCTGGCCTCCTATATCTGCTATACGGCGGGATTGCCGGGCGATAACCTGATGGACCTCAAATGGGCGACGATGTTCCAGGGCGCGGGGGTCGCTCTGACCGCCGCGGCCCTCTGGCACAGCCTGCATGAAAATAAGGAAGCGATCGGAATGGAGGTGAAAGCGTGATGGCTGAAAGGCAAACGCGCAAAAACGGCGCTCTGCGCGATCCGCTGCGCAGCGCGATGATGGCGCACATAGAGGGTATGCCGCTGCTGCTTCTTTGCGCGGCGCTGTGCGCAGCTTTCTGCTTCGCGGCGCTGAATCTGTGCGCTCAGATGGAGGGCGCGGTATGGATCGCCCTGGCGGGCACGCTGGGCGTGGCGCTTTTGATGCTGGGCATTGGCAAAACCGTGCGCGGCCAGCCGGTGATCGTGCTGCTGTGCGCGGCCCTGCTGGCGATGGTTGCAGTAGGGGCGCATCTGGCGATGCTGGATATCCGGCCGGCCCGCATGAGCAACGTGCTGCAGCCCATGCTGGACGGCATGTGGAATTACGAGCTTGTCACGGCGATGGCCTGGGAAGAGAATGCGTGGTCAGGGGTCTATCTGATCGTGATGGGGCTCGTCTCGCGCCTTGAGCGTTTTCCGCAGATGTATGCGCTCAAGCTGTTTGACATGATCTGCCAGTGCGGCGCGGCGCTGGCCATCCTGCGCCTTGCGCGCATGCGTGGTGCGAAGCCGCTGGGGGCGCTGATGGCGATGTTTGCCGGCGTGCTTGCGCCGACCATGCTCTTCAACGCCGGATGCTGGGCGCAGTGCGACGCGACCTTTGCGCTTTTCATGCTTTGGGGGCTTGCGCTTTTGCTGGAGGATCATCCGCTTGCAGGCTGCATACTCTGGGGCGTTGCCCTGGGCACCAAGCTGCAAAGCGCGTTCCTCTTCCCGCTGCTGATCGTATGGTGGATGAACGGAAGGGTTTCCCTGCGGCACATCCTGGTGCTGGCGGCGGCGTTTGTGGCCTGCCAGGCGGCCATCCTGCTGGACGGGCAGGGATGGACCGCGCTTCTGACCCGTTATGCGCAGCAGCTGGAAATAGCGCGCAACGAGGCGATTTTGACCGATCATGCGCCGGGCGTGTATGGGCTGATGGTCGTCGCCTCGGTGCGGGAGTTCAGCGGGATGGGGCTGTATCTGGGGATCGCTTCGGCGCTTCTGGTGGTAGCGGCGCTGCTTCGCGCCCGGAGGCCGCTTGACGCGGATGGGACGCTGCTGGCGGCTCTTTTGCTGGCCGCCGGCCTGCCGCTGATTCTGCCGCAGATGAACGCACGCTGCCTGTATCTGGCGGGACTGCTGGCCTTTATCTGTGCAAACAGCCCCAGGCGGATGCTTGTGGCCGGCATGCTGGAATTTATCTCGTTTTGTAGCTATATGGAGGCCGTTTTCTCGAAAACCGTGCTGCCGATCACGGTGCTGAGCATCCTGGCCATTGCCGTGGCTGCGCTGATCGCGCAGGAGCTGATCGCGCTGCTGACGGACCGGGGCGGCTCGAAGGGGGCTCTGGCGAATGAAGGACAGGCTTGACGCGCTGGATGGCCGCCTGCGCGCAGCTCTGCTGCGGCCGGCTTCCCCGCGGACCCTGCATGCCTGCGCGGGGCTGACATGCGCTGCGTTTTTCCTGCTGCTGATGACGCGCACGCTGACGCAGGCGGCAGGAAGGGGGCAGCAATTCGGTGCGGCCCTCCTGCTCACGCTTCCGCTGGCCCTGATGCTGTTTTTCGCCGTGCGGCTCACAAAGGAAAGCGAGGGCGGTGTGCTCGGTGCGCTTTGTGCCTGCGCGCTTTGCGCCTGCGCGCTCCTGGCCAGGCTGAGCTTTCTGGAGCGCTCTTCCGGGGATTATGACCTTTACCTGGCAGACTGGCTGAGCAAGCTCGCCGCGGGTTCCTTTTCCGACGGCATGCGGCAGGATATCGGCGAGTATAACGTGCTGTATCAGTATATCCTGTTTGGAATTACCCGGCTGCCCGTGCCGGCGCTGTATGCCGTCAAGGCCGTCTCCTTTATGGGGGATGCGCTGTTGGCGGGCGCGGCGGCCCGCCTGTGCAGCCGCAACGGCAGGGGAAGCCTGCCGGTATTCGGCGCGGTGCTGCTTTTGCCCACCGTGGTGCTCAACGGCGGCATGTTTGCCCAGTGCGACAGCCTGTATGCCGCCTGTGCGCTTTGGGGATTGGCATGCTGCCTGCAGGACAGGCCTGCGCGCGGCGCGGCGTGCTTTGCGCTGGCGCTGGCTTTTAAACTTCAGGCGGTGTTTCTATTGCCGATTGCGGCGGTGCTCTGGGCGGATCGCAGGCTGCGGGTTCTGGATGCGGGCGTCTTCCTGCTCACGCTGGCCGCCGTTGCGCTGCCTGCCGTGCTGGGCGGGAAGAGCCCTGCGGCTCTTGTGTCCATCTATGCCTCCCAGACGGGCCTGTATACCGGGCTGAATTACAATGCGCCCGGCTTTTTCGGTCTGATGGAGACGGCGGGCCTGGATGTGTATGCGTACGGCAATTTTGCGATGGCGATCGCCTTTGGCGTGTGCGCGCTGCTGGTGGCCTTTGGCATACGCCGTGCGGGAAATCTGTCGCGGACGGATTACGTGCGGCTGGCGCTGCTCCTGCCGCTGTGGATCGTCTTTTGCCTGCCGAGGATGCACGAACGGTATTTTTATCTGGCGGACGTGCTCAGCGTAGCCCTGGCAGGATGCGACAGGCGGATGATTCCGGCGGCTGCTCTGATCGCGCTGGCTTCGCTTTCGAGCTACTGGGCGCTGGCCATCCCGCTCCCGCTGGCATCGGGGATGATGCTGGCGGCGGCCGTGATCGCCCTGGCCGGCGCAATGCGAGGGGAGGATGCACATGAACCGAGAAGAGATGCTCAATTTCCTGAAGCGTGAGGCGCGGGGCATCGCCACCATGTTCGGCCCCAGCTGCGAGACGCTCGTCCACGATATGACCCGGCCCGGGCATCCTGTGCTGGCGATTTATAACGGTACGGTGACAGGGCGCGAAGTCGGTTCCACGGCGGATATCTTCGGGGATATCGGGGACTACGATGAGAGCGTGTATGAAAAAAAGGATTATGTCAACCAGCTTGTGCTCTCACGCGACGGGCGCATGCTCAAGAGCACGACATTTAATGTAGTGGGCGAAGATTATCATTTTGCTCTGGGCATCAACGTGGATATCACCCACATGGTGCGCGCCACGCAGATGCTCAGCGAACTGGCGGCCACAAGCGGCGAACTTCAGCAGACGCTGATGCAGGACTCCCGCAGCCAGCTGGAGGAGTTGCTGCGCGAATGCATCAGCGCCGTGGGCAAGGAGCCCGATGTGATGAAAAAGACCGACCGCATGCGCATCATTCGCATGCTCTACAAGCGCCGGGCGTTTACCTATCAAAAATCCGTGGCCATTGTTGCGGAGCGGCTGAATGTGTCCCGCTATACGGTTTACAAATACATGCACGAGCTTGAGAAGGCGGAGGCCGCCGGAAGCGTGGTGCAGGAATAGGTCTTTTTGTCTTGCTGCGAAATTCTGCGCTCCCCCGTGAAGAACCGGAAGGAAGAGAACGGTTCATCACGGGGGAGCGTCTATTGGGCATGGATGCGAGGACGGCGCAGGGGATTATGGAATGCCGCGAAGGAACAGGGCCAACAGGATCAGGGCCGCGAGGGACAGAAAGGAGGCCAGGGCAACGCCGAAATGCAGCCGTCCTGCCCGGGCGGAAGGCGGGGATTCCACCAGGTGCGCACGCCGCAGGGCGGTGATGACGGGCTTGTAAAGGAGCAGCGTCATGGCGGTATTCAGACCGCCCTTGATCAGATTAAACGGCAAAAACGCCGGCAGAAGCAGCTTTTCCACCGCTTCCCGCGGATAGCCCATGTACAGAGGGGCAATCAGGTCATTCCAAAGCAGCATGGTGGCGACCATGAAGGCATAACCGCACAGCAGCCCGGCAACTGCGCCGCGCAGGCTGCGCCTTTTTTTATAGATCCATGCGGCTGTGCAGGCAAAGGAACAGCTTGAAAGGACATTCATGATCAAGCCAAACAGGCCATCCTCGCTGATTGTGAGCATTTCGACCCATGAAACGATCAGCGAGACCCAAAACGACGTGAGCGGGCCCCCGATCAGGCCGCCTATGGTGATGACGACATCCTTGGGCTCATACTCAAGGAAAAGCACGAGGGGAATGCGCACCAGAACCACCAGTATATAGGCCATGGCGCAGAGCATTCCCACCAGGGTTATTTTTCTTGCTTTGCTGTTCATCCAAAGACCCTCCTGAAAAGATTGAACACCTGAAAGCACGCAAATGTCTTCCAGGTGTCAACATTCCAGGCCTATGCTTGACGCCCGCAGGCCGGAGCCGCCCCTCGTCAGGATCATGCGGCCTGACAAGGGGAAAAGCCTCTCTGCGGGATTCAAAACCCGTTTTAACCCGTCTTCTTCCTTCCAGACTATACTGTCGGTTTTGGAATTGCACCAAATCCTGGCCTGAATCTGTATCAAGCCCTGCGCGTTCGCGCTCGCGGACTATACCGCCGATCGGGAATTTCACCCTGCCCTGAAGACATCGTTCCTATTCAGCTGTTTATAACAGTTTATCAGAGTTTTCTTTTTTTGGCAAGGGGGGGAAAAAAACGCCATGAAAAGGACGGTGTTTTTCTTCACACAGAGAAAAGGGCGTTTTTTTCAGCAGCTGCCAGTGCCCCACCCTCCCCGGGAGGCCCAAAAACGCTCGTAGGTCAGGGCAGCGGCCTGGGCGGGATCCAGCCTGCGGGCAAACGGCGCGCGCGGCCCGGAGGCGCCGGGGCCCGTGCAGCCATATTCGGCAAAGCACGCCGTCTCACGCGCGAGCGGCTTTTGCCAGTCGTCAAAGCCGGCAGGGGCAATATGCGGCCCCAATTCGCAGTTGAGCAGCACCGTTTTGCCCCATTCCCGCCAGGGCCGCGCAAGATACACACGGCCCGGCGGGCAGTCCTGCGAAAGAAAACGGCAGCGGGAAAATACATAGCCAAACTCCTGCCCCTGGGGAGTGGAGGGCGCGGCGACAAAGCCTGTGAAAGGGGTGTGTCTGTCGGCCCGGCCATCGGCGCTGACGATATCGCAGCGGTCAAACCATGCAGCCGCGCCGCCAAAGATGAAATCCACGTCGCCGCGGATGGTACACCGGCGATAGGTTTGCCGCTGCGGAATGCGCGGGGCAAACTGCTTGGGGCCGATAAAGCCGTTTTTCTCGATCTCATGCGGAGGAAGGGGCGCGGTGAAGAGCGTGTCCTGATAGCCAAGCAGCGCACAGTCTTCCGCCAGCAGGCCGTCTCCATCCGCATACAGCGCGATGGCCTGCCCCACGGCGTCACGGGGCCCGGCATCGTTTTCGATGACCAGACCGCGCAGGGTGACGCGGGGCGCATCCACAAAGAGCGTTGCCGTGCGGAAGGTGCCGCGTTTGCCTCCGCCGGCAAGCAGATGCCGCGCTCCATCGCCCCAGACAATGCGGGCCGCGCGGGGAATTTCGCTCTCAATCACGGTGTTTGCGCGAACGACGCTCACCTTTTCGCGGTAGACGCCGGGGGAGAGCAGAATGCGGGCCGGAATTCTTTCATCGGCCGGCAGGCCGCGCAGAGCGGCTCCAAGCGTGCCGTTTTGTCCGTCCGGAGCGACACGGCGCGTAACATATGCGGGCATAAGAGGGCCTCCTACAGGGCTTGTTTCCATTATTATATTCTGGACGGGCTTCAGGCGCAAGAAGACTCCATAAATCCACCCGTTTGCGATAAAGGCGTGCCATTTTTAAAAAGATCTGGTATACTAAAGCCATAAAGAACGGCCATTTGAAAATATGACGAACAAATTTTGAAAAAAGTGAAAGAAAATGGTCGGCTGTGTCGTCTAATCATGCAGGGAGTGCTTTTGTCAAAACATGCCGGTTTCATGCGGCCTGTTTTACGGGACGGGAAATGAGCGGCATATGGGAGGGAACGAGATGAGATCATTCAAGCGCATGATGGCAGGTCTGCTGTGCCTGACGATGCTCTTGATTTCCTGTTCTTCAGGATTTTGCAGCGTGGCGAGCCCGCCGGAAGCGGATCCGTCGCCCTCGGTTTCACCGGGGGAGAGCGGGGAGCCGGAGGAATCGCCCAGCCCGAGCCCGTCGCCCTCGGTTTCGCCGGGAGAGAGCGGGGAGCCGGAGGAGTCGGCGAGCCCGAGCCCATCGCCCTCGGTTTCGCCGGGGGAGAGCGGGGAGCCGGAAGAGTCGGCGAGCCCGGGTCCGTCGCCCTCGGTTTC